>NZ_JBIPNG010000302.1:0-8127 GCF_044373815.1 Prosthecobacter sp.
TGTGGCCCCACCGCTCCTTGTGGGTTTCCCTTTGCTCTGCCGCCACTGGTTTGGGGCGCACGACTCCATAATAGACCTGCTCGCGTGCCACACCTCTTCAGGAAAAACGAATAGACACGCTAGGCTTGAGTGGCCTCACTCAAACACAATCAAGCTCCGCGCCACCTCACCTCTCTGCAGCGCATCATACGCTTCATTGATCCCCTCCAGCGGATACCGCTTCGTCACCAGCTCATCCAGCATCAGCCTCCCGGACTGGTGCATGCCAATCAGCAGCAGCAAATCCGTGCGTGGCTGCGTGCTGCCATACAGGCTTCCACGTAGCGTCTTCTCCGCATACACCAGCTGGTTCACATTGATCGACGCCCGATCCGCCGCGCTCGTGATCCCCACCATCACGCACATGCCGCCCTTCTTCGTCGCATCAAACGCCTGCTCCGCCGTCTTTCCGGAACCGAACGCCTCAAACGCATAGTCCACGCCCTTGCCATCCGTCAGGTCCTTGATCGCCTGCACCGGATCACCCGCGTTAATATCCACGTAATCTGTTGCGCCAAACTGCCGCGCATCGCCCTCTTTGCGGCTGAATTTGTCCACCGCGATGATCTGCCGCGCACCCGCCATGCGCGCGCCTTGCACGATGTTCAAACCGATACCGCCGCAGCCGATCACAGCCACCGTGCTGTTCGGCTGCACCCTGGCCGCACGCTCCACCGCACCCACGCCGGTGATGACGCCGCAGCCAATGAGCGCCGCTTTTTCAAACGAGAACTCCTTGGGAATCTTCACCACCGAGGCCTGCGGCATCGTCGCCAGCGAAGAAAAGGCCGACACCCCCGCGTAATGCCGGATGCTCTCGCCAGCGGAGTTCTGAAAGCGAGTCGTGCCATCCGGCATCAGTCCGGTAAAGCGCATCGCCGTGCCCATGTCACACAGCGCAGGGCGTCCGCTGCTGCAGTACTCGCATTTCCCGCAGGAGCCGCGCCAGACGAGGATCACATGATCACCCACCTCCACTGAAGTAACGCCTTCACCCACGGCTTCGATCACACCGCTGCCCTCATGCCCGAGGATGATTGGCATCGGCATGGACAGGTCTCCCTTCATCACATGCAGGTCGCTATGGCACACGCCTGCGGCCTTCATTCGCACCGTCACTTCACCCTGCTGCGGTGGAAGAACACGCACCTCTTCGATGCGCAAGGGTTGCTTGGCTTCATACAAAACGGCGGCAGGGGCGAGGGTGGACATGGCAGGATGAGAGAGCATTCAGGCCTGCGGGCAAGCGATTCGTTCGGGGAGTTAACCTGCGCCGGTAGAGCTTGCTTTGACCTGGCCGTGCCCGAAGCTGGCCATCCAGCCTGCTGCTTACGTGGGGCTCAAATCTACTCGCTTACCTCATGAAACACACGCTCTGCCTGCTTGCCGGACTCCTCGCCCTCTCCCTTCTTCCGGCATCTGCTGCCGATGGGGCAAGCTATCCAGCCAAAGCCCCCGTCCTTAAATACGAGGTGCCGGCCAAGTGGACGACCGAGGTGGACCCTGCAGATGGCAGCATCTCCATCAATTCCGACGACGAGCGCGTTTCAATCAATTTCGGCGAAACTGAGGCTGAGGCCTCGATGGAGGTGTTTAAAATCATGCTTCCGGCCATGGTCAAAGAATTCAAGGATGCCAAGGAAGTGGAAGCCCCGAAGGAGCACACCTCGGACGGCCTTACCGGCTATACTGCCACCTATGCCGGAACGGTTGAGGACAGCCCTGTGGTGATCATCATGGTTCTCTTCCAAGCCGGCAAGGACCGCTCAATCATCGCGAATTTCGTCTTGGATAATCCAGCTTCGCTGCCGAAGGAGCAGGGAGAAAAATTTGAAGCCTTCATGAAGTCGCTGAAAGGCGTCGAGAAGTGACAGATCAGGACTGAAGAGCTGGCCAGTAGCGAGAAATCGGGCACCAAACGGCTGCCTGCCATGCCTGCGCCTGCGCGCTGGCAGTTCATTCATCACTCCACTCCCCGGTTGCAGGCATCGCCGGTCTCGCTGAGATAGCGTCCGCATGTTTTCCAACCGCAAGACATTCCTCCACCTCGGCGCTCTGGCGCTGCTGGGCGTGACCGGTCTCCGGGCACAGGCTCCGGCTGCACCCGCACCGGCGGCCCCTGCGCCTGCTGCTGAAACGGTGCCGGACCTGCCGGCTCTGCAGGCGGCGGCGCGCGCCGTTGAAGAAAAGCTGCCCACACCTGCCGTGCTGCCGCAGACCTATTTCGATCTCACTCCCTTACAGCGGGATCGCTGGCGGAAGTTTCTCCCGCAGACGCTGCTGAAACTCACCCGGCGTGAACGTGTGGAGATCGTGGTGCTGGGGGATGCGATCCTCGATGGTGCCAAGGCCGAGCCCGGCGTGGATCCGGTGCTGAAAAGCTTTGCCGGCGTGTTCGCTAAAAAGCTCGCGGCCCAGTTTTACTACACCGGCGGCGTGCGTGTGATTCGCCCAGGTGCCAAATTGCGCGACAAGGAATCCAAGGTCATGGGACCGGAGATTTTGATCCAACCGGTGCAAACCTCCAGCATCATTTCGGCGGCCTCGGCTTTGTCTACGGTGGGCTTTCAAGGGCAGCCCGATGTGGTCTTGGTGGCGCAGGGCTTGGAAGACGGGCTGGCTGGAGTATCTGCCGCAGATGTGGCGGTGGCCTTTCGCAGTCTGCTGGACACCGCGCGCGGCAAACGTCTCGAAGTCATCGTTGCCGGACCCATTCCTCAGGCGGCAGATCCGGAGGAGGCCAGCCTGGCGCTCACGCGTGGACCCGCTAGCGTGCTGCGTGAAGCCAGTGGCAGGGCGGATGTCATTTTCTCAGACCTGGGCGATTTGTCCCGACTGATCGAGACACCTCTCGGTGCAAAAGGGGCGGATCAAATCTTCCCGGCGCTCATGCAGGAGTATCAAAGCCACCTGAATCTCCTCCCCTCCCAAGGAGTGATGACGCCAACGACCGGCATGCACGCAGAAATGGGCCGCATCTTGTTTCAGGATGTGATGCAGGGCTCACCCGGTGTCCCATGGAAGATCAGCGCTGCCAAGGCGACGCTGGCGGGGCAGGGCCAGCTTAAGCTGGAGTTTGAACTGGCCAACACCCGGCGCGAACCCCTGAACGTGACTCTGCTGCCGCTGGTGCCTGCCGGTTTAAAACCCAAGGACACGAATCCCGAAATCCAGATGGCTGCTGGCGCAAAGCAGACGGTACAGTTGACCTACGCCATCACCGACACTCGCTATCTGCCGCTGACCGATGGCGAAATGCGCCTGCCTGTGCTCGTGATCGCGGGCAAACAATCGCGCATCGAAGACATCGTGGTGCCGCTGCGTCCTTTTATCATCACTTGGAATGCACGCGCTGCCTTCAATCAAGAAGCGGAGTTTTCGCCTGAACTCGAAATTGAAAACAGCACCGGATCCAGTCTCTCGGCCTCATGGGAGTCAAACTGGGGCGGAAAATCTCAGGAAGGCAAGATCGCTTTGGAGGCCGACGGTTCGGAGGTTCTCAAGCTGGCCCTGCCACTGCCTGCCGAGGGGCGCTTGCCCTTGCGCCGTGTACTGCCGCTGAAGCTGGCGCTGAACTCCAATGGCGTGAGACAGATTTTCGACCGCGACATTGAGATCACACGCAACATGGGCCTCAAAGAGTCGGTGCCCCTGACTGCGGCTGATGGCCAGGAGAGCGCCGTGACTCTGCGGGCGGATGCTGACAGCATGAAGCTCTTCTTCACCCTCGATCTGACCGGTGTCAGTCTCGTGGACGACTCTTCCGGCAGGGCGTTTGAACTGCTGCTGAACCTCGACGCTCGCAGCTATGGCGAACGACAGACTCCAGGGGCCACTGCGGCGCTGCGCATCACCGGCAAAGCGGCCGATGGCAATGCGACGGTCGATCCGATCGCGCCCTGGGCCTTTGGCAGCGGCTATGCTGCGGTGTTTGACTCGAAAGAAATCCAGGCGGCACTTACCAGCTCCGCAGGCGGAGGCCGCAGGCTCACCATCACACTGCCGAAAAGCTATCTCTACCGCCACGAATGGGCGTTGGGAAATGGCAACAGCCAGCTGGGCCTGAACGTCCGCTTCAATGGGGGTGGCCGTGACTATTTTCTCACCCGCAGCAGGCGGCAGGGGGATGATGCAGAAAGTCTGAGCGTCTTGGAATTGACCGATAAACCAACGCAGCGCTGGACGGTGCGCGTGGAGTAGAAGAAAACAAACATGGCTGAAGAACGAGCGAGTAAAAAATTGTGGGACCGTGCAGCGTGGAAAGACGCTGGCTTTTTCCTGACCTACCTGCGTCCGCATTACAACGTCTTTATCCCGGCGCTCATCGCGCTGGCGATCACGGGCGGCATGACGATCATTTTCATCAAGGAGCTCGCCGCCGTAGCCGGGCGGGGGATCGGTGGTGCCCATGGACCGGAGTGGATGGCTGAATTGAATCACAGTGTGTGGTTTCTGGTGGCCATTGTGGCGGTCCAGGCGTTCATCGCGTTCTTTCGCATCCTGCTCTTTGCCAAAGCATCCGAGCGTGCGCTGGCCGCCCTGCGCCTCGACACCTTCAGCCGCATCATCCGTCTGCCCATGGCGACGCTGAACCAGCGCCGTGTCGGCGAATTGGCCTCCCGTCTTGCCAACGATGTCGAAGCCATGCGCGAGACGCTCGTGGTCACGATCCCGATGCTGATCCGCCACACCGTGATGCTGTCGCTCTGCCTGGTGCTGATCTTGAACATGTCGGTCAAGTTGTCGCTGTTCATGGTAGGCACCATCCCCGTGGTGATCGTCATGATCGCCATCTTCGGCTCGCGCATTCGCAAGCTGACCAAGCGCGCGCAGGACAACCTTGCCTCTTCGCAGGTCGTGGTGGACGAGAGCCTGCAAAGCATCGTCAGCGTGAAGGCCTTCCGCAATGAGGCCTATGAACTGGCCCGCTATGACAAGAATCTCAGTGAATACCTGCGCACCGTGCTGCGTGCAGCGGTGCCTCGGGCCTCGTTCATCGCGTTCATCATCTTCGCTTTCAGTGTGGCCTTGATCCTCGTGACGTGGTTCGCCATGCGCATGCTGAACGACGGCGGCATCGGCAAGGAGGAACTGACTCAGTTCGCCGGCCTCAGCGGCATGATCGCTGCCTCCTTCGTGCAGTTTCCCGAACTGATTACGCAGCTCCAGCGTTCACTCGGCGCCACCGAGCGCGTGCGTGAAATCCTGCGTGATCAAATTGAACCGGACGATACCGCCGGAGCCTCGAAGCTGCGCTTCAAAGGAGAGATCGACATGCACGATGTCAGCTTTGCCTATCCCACCCGTCCAGAAGCCATCGTTCTGCGTGATTTTAATCTGCAGGCCAAGGCCGGCCAGCGCATCGCGCTTGTGGGCCCCAGCGGTTCGGGCAAATCCACCAGCGTCTCCCTGCTGTTCCGTTTCTACGATCCGACCACCGGCGAAATCCGCATCGACGGCCAGCCGATTCGCGACATGTCACTCACCACGCTCCGCCGCAATCTCGCCCTCGTACCTCAAGAGGTGCTCCTGTTTGGCGGCAGCATTAAAGAAAACATCGCCTACGGCAAGCCCGAGGCCACCGAAGAGGAGATCATCAGCGCCGCGAAAAAAGCCAACGCGCACGATTTCATCGTCAGTCTCACCGAAGGCTATCAGACCCTCGTGGGAGATCGCGGTACCCAGCTTTCCGGCGGTCAGCGCCAGCGCATCGCCATTGCCCGCGCCATTCTCGCAGATCCGGCCATCCTGATCCTCGATGAAGCCACCAGCAGCCTCGATGCCGAAAGCGAACGCCTCGTTCAGGACGCGCTCGACAAGCTGATGGAAAACCGCACCAGCATCATCATCGCCCATCGCCTCAGCACCGTGCGCCGTTGTGATCAGATCCTCGTCATGTCCAGCGGAGCCATCCTCGAGCGCGGCACCCACGACGAACTCGTCGCCAAACCCGGCAGCCTCTACGGCTCCCTCGCCAAGCTTCAGTTGGAGTAGTACGACAGACACTCCTGTCTGTCGGCCAGCGCTTTCCCATCCTCCCAGACTCTCAAGCCCCCCCTCGCTCGTCAGCGCATCGAAGGCATTGCCTTCAATTCATGTCGATGGAGTAGCCATTCCAGCCCGTAGCAAGGGGTTGAGCGCAGCGACACCCCTTGTTCACAGGGCCATCTCGCTTCATACCCATGCATCGCGTAGCGATGCCAGCACTCGGCTCCTTACCGCTCCCTTCCTAGCTCCTAAACACCATCGCCGGCTCCAGCTTGCTCACGCGCCAGATCCCCAGCAGCGCCGCCAGCGTACAAATCCCCAGCACCACGCCCAGCACCGCAAACGGCACAAACTGCGGCATATAAAACGGCGGCTGCTCGTTTTTCAGCGCTGCCATCGCGAAACCGGACGTGAAGAACAGGCCGATGCCATAACCAATGAGGCCCACAGTAAACGCCTGCGTGATCAGCATCAGGCACAGCGTGCCATTCGAAGCACCCATCGCCTTCAGCGCACCCAGATGCCGCATGTTCTCCAGCACAAACGAGTAAAACGTCTGGCAGCTCACCGCCATCCCCACCAGCAGGCCGATGATAACTGTGGTGCCAAAAGAAATCGGAATGCCGGTGTTCTTCACATACCACCACACGGTCGAGACATTGAAGTTGTCCGTCATTCCGCCGCCGCGTTGCTCCCAAAATTCGCCAAAGCCCGCCTCACGGTTCACGAAGGCCTTCAGCCCTGTTTCGCGTTGAATGTCCGCCACCGCCTGGTCCAGGCTCACACCCTCGCGCGGGGCGCAGATCACCGCCTGCAGCATCTTGCGCTGGGACGGCACGTATTGCAGCGCCCGCTCATAGGTCGTCCAGACATATGGGCCCCCAGTGAAGGACGTCGCTGCATCCGCGATTCCCACGACGCGAGCTTCCTGATCATTGAGCTCAAACACATCGCCCACCTTCACCTTTTCCCCACGTTTGCGTGCCAGACGCGTCACCCCCAGATCATCAATGATCACCGAATGCGGCAGTCGCAGTTTCATCAGATTGCCTTCCAGCATCTTCGCCGGTGCTCCGGCCAGCGTGTTGGCATCAATGCCGATGAGCTGGATCATCTTAAAGTTCCCGTTCTCCAATCGCACTCGCTGGATGCCCGAATAGATCGGCGCAGCCCACGCCACGCTGTTCACACTGCGTACACGCGCCACATCCGTGTCCAGCAGTGGATTCGTCTCATTCACCTGCTCCACCTTTTCTTCCACCACCCAGATCGGTGCCGGAACGTTTTTCAGCGTCGACTTCGTCCAGTTCATCAGCCCGCAGAACACCGCTGTCTGCTGAGCCATCAAAAACGTCGCCACCGCGAGACCTGCCACCAGCATCAGGTACTTCGCCGTGTCACCAAACAGCATTTTCAGAGCAAGGCGGAGCATGGCAGAGGTTACGTGTGGGATTCGCGCCGTGGCGCAGCCATCAGCGACCTCCGCCAAACAATCCGCCGAGTCCGCTGCTAATCACGCTGGTCAGCACGCTTTGAATCTGGCTGCCGCTGGGGTTGTTGTCATGGATGTGGCCCTGCGGCGTCAGTTTGTCGATGATCTGCGGCAGGAACTGCGTCAGCAGCGGCTGCACCGTATGCACATGCATGCCCACTTTGCCAGCAAGCGCCTGAAGGTTTTCTTCTCCCACTGCGGCCTTCATCTGCTCGGCATTGATCGGCAGATTCGTTCCCGTTCCGACCCATGAGGAAAAAATCTCACTCAGACCCGCTTTCTCAAACTGGGCCATCATGCCATTCAATCCACCCGCTTCATTCAGCAGACCGGAAAGCATCGCTGCGGGGTCCATTTTAGCAGAGCCGCCGAGCATGCTGCCCAGCGCGTTTTTGGCGAGTGAATCGAAAAGTCCCATAGGAGCGGCGAGTGTGGGGGAGGGGCTGGTAAAGTCAAGGCTGCTCCATGCGTCCTTTCTCCCCTCGGTGGTCTCCTGGCTTCCGGCCAATTTGCAATTCTCAGTTTTCAGTTCCCACTTTTCAATTCCTCATACCCCCTCTTCACCACGTGCCAATGGCAGCGTAGCACACTTGACCTCCCACCCCCAT
>NZ_JBIPNG010000303.1:0-8119 GCF_044373815.1 Prosthecobacter sp.
GCGCCGGTTTGTTTTTGGTGAGCACGAGTTCGGTGCGCGCACAGCCCATGGTGTGGATGTAGAGCTGGCCCTGATCCACATTGTAGCCTGAAACTCCCTGGCAGCGTGCCAAGTCAGGCAGGCCGGAGCTCGCGGGCAGGCGCAGGGTGCGGCAGTCACCGGCATTCAGGATGATCCAGTGATCCGCAGCGGCGCGCATGATGCGGGTGTGCCGGGCATCGCGCACGCTCGCGGCATAGGCTGCTGTGGTCATGGCATGCAGCGGTTGTTCCGAGCAGGCAGCGAAGGTTTTTTCGAGTGAAGCAAGGCCTGCTGCGGTGCGCACATCTGCGAAGCTGCAGCGAAGAGCGAGGGGCTCCATGCGGAGAGGCGTGCGTGAGCCTGAGGGGCAGGAGATGGAATCAAAGCTGGAGGTCGACGGAAGGCTCTCAATGCTCATGGCGCGGCAGTAGCTCAAAGCCTCGGAGGATGGAGCGACATTGGCAGGCCAGAGCATGAGGCTGACCTCCTTGCCCAGCGGCAGCAGGCGGCGATGGATGTAGCTCATGGAGCCGGCGATCTCGCGCTCCATGTCGTGACGGGTGGTTTTGGCGCGGTCATTGAGCTTGCCGGAGATGTCGATGCCAGCGGTCCATTGGGATGGACGTGAAAAGGAGTTCGAAGCGGCCTGAACCTGCAGCATTTCAAAAATGCTGCGGGCCACGTGTTCCAGCCGTGCGGCTTCGCCAGACTTCTGGCCGGGCAGCCAGGCGCGCATCTCGGCCTCGCAAACGGAAACAGTGACGGGCAGAAGATTGCGGCCGAGAATGCGGTCGCGCATGACCTCGGAGCACAGAGGGAAACCGGGAAGTGTGGAAGGGGTGGAGAAACCGGTGCTGTCGATGTGGCTGTAAAACACCCGGCGACCGGTGCGTGTGGTGGTGTCTGGCACCGGGAGGCTGCGGTCAGTACCGAGCCATTGAGTGAGGAAGGCTGGAAGATCGAGCTGTGAGGAGGCGGCCTGAGCAGCCGGATCAATCCATGCACCGCCCCAGCTGGTGAGGAAGGCCTGATCAAAGCGATGTCCGGTGCCCATGGCATCCTGGCCATAGAGACCCAGCACGATGTGGGAGTCTGCGGGGGCTGTGAGATCGAGAAAGCCGAGCGAGCGTGAGGTGATTTTCGTGTTCACACGCAGCAGGGAGGAATCCATGGCGACGACGTTCGTTTTGACGAGGCGTGCTGCAGGCTGGGCGCTGCCACCGAGGCCAAGATGCTGCAGGGCGAGATGGCGTGCGGCGGCGTCAGTCCATGGCATGCCGGTGAGAAGCAGTGGAATTTTCCGAGCACGCAGTGAAGGCAGCCAGGCGGCCAGGATCGTCTGCTGTTCAGCGCTGAGGACCAGGGTGGAGTCGAGGATGACGGCGGCGAAATCATGGTCTGCCGGCAGGAAGCTGGTGCCAGTGGCAGCACGGAAATCGAGTTCGCAGCCCAGCCATTCCAGGGACTGACGCAGAAGGCGTGAGGTGAGGGAGGCTGCAGAGTCGGAGGATTTTTCGCCGACGTGCTTTTCATCCCAGCCATGCAGCACCAGCACGCGGCGGGAGACTTCTTCCAAAGGACCAAGATTGACCCCGGTCAGCGCCGGAGTGGTGATGAAGGGAACCGCGCCGAGGCTGGTGAGACGCTGCGCGGCCTCACGGCAGGCGGCGCGGTCATCGGCAGAGGCATACTCCACGGCGAAAACGTGCAGGCCCTGCATCTGAACGGTGCGGATGAGGCGTGTGAGACGCTGTGTTTCCACGATGGGCGTCCAGTCCGCGACGCCGTTTCTGCCTTCGCGGGTGTAAACGCCGAGGGCGAGGAAGCCATTGGCGACATGAACGGCTTCCACGCCAAGCCCCAGACTGAGATCAAGCAGGAGATGCTTGTCCGGATAACGCTGGCGAAGGGTGGCGGCGAGCGAAAGAACGGCGGTGCGTGCTGCTGGAGTGGTTGCTTCAGCGCCGAAGCTGAGGACGAAACCGTCGAACCCTTTCTTCGCGGCCGGGTCTGCGAGGGCTTCGATCGCCCAGGGGACCCACTGGGGATCGGTGGGATCGATGATGCGGGTCTGCTGGTCTGAGGCGGAAGGTTTCGAGGACAACTGGCGGGCTGCGCCCTGCATGGCGGCACGTGTGCCGGTGCGGAAATGAGCGACGTCGAGCAGCGCGAAGTAGTTGTTTCCCAGTGCATGACCTGGCTCCATGTCGAGCTCCGCCTTGGGATTCAAAATGGCGAGGTCGAAGGCAGCGAGAGAGCGTGAATCAGGACGCAGCGATTGATCGACAAACAGGCTGCGGTAGGAGGGCAGATCCGATGCCATTCCCGGGATTCCCATCAGCCCCAAGAGGGCCACGACGCGGAGTTTCGACAGCAGGCCGGATGAAGAGCGCGTGGACCGGGAGGTGAGTGATGCGGGGTGCATGACAGGGTGCGTTGGGCTTTCAAAACTGCGAACGCTGTCACGGTAGAGTTTCAATAACTGTAAGCAATGTTCTAAACATTGGTTTACAAACAACTTACCTCGCTGACAGAACGCAGAAATCTGTCGCCAAACTCATCGTCGTGGGAATCATGACAGGCATCATGAATGGATCTCCTATTCGCACGTTTGCCGAAGGCATATTGATTGATCAGCCGTGGGGAAAACTTACGTGGCTGGCCTCGCGCGAGATGGGGAATTCCACCACGATGACGATGGGGCACGTGATCATTCCGGCAGGCCAGACGAACCCGCGTCACAGGCACCCCAATTGCGATGAAATTTTGCACCTGCTCAAGGGCCGATTGGAGCACAGTCTGGGGGATCAGGAATTCCTGCTCAATCCCGGTGACACGATCTCCATTCCTGTGGGTCAGTGGCACAATGCATGTGCGCTGGATGGAGTGGATGCGGAGATGGTGATCTGCTTTTCTTCGGCGGATCGGGAGACGGAGTTTGAGTGAGGAATGAGGCCGCCTTTTCAGGGCTCCAGAATGTGAAATGGCGGAGTGCTGCCGATAACCCAAGGCGTTGCCTTGGGCTGCGATAGGCCGCACCTTTGGTACTGGGGAATCAAACTCAGCCTTTGGTCACCACTTCGTCGAGGTTCAGGACGAGGTTTGCGACCATGGTCCAGGCGGCGAGTTCGGCGGGGTTGAGTTTTTCGTCGGGCGTGGATTCGCCGTAGGTGATGGCTTTTTTGGCTTCCTCGGGCTTGGCGGTGTAGGCGGCGAGCTGCTTCGTGAAGTCCTGGCGGATGATCTCGGCTTCCTGGGCGCTGGGGTAGCGGCCGGTGGCGCTGCGGAAGAGGGCGGTGATGCGCGCGTCGGTGCTGGTATTGGCCTGCATGACGTGCTGGGCGAAGTTGCGCGAGGCTTCAAAGAACTGGATGTCGTTCATGAGCGTGAGCGCCTGCAGCGGGGTGTTACTGCGCTCGCGGCGGAGGCAGTAGCTCTCGCGATTGGGGGCGTCGAACGAGGTCATGTTCGGCGGTGGGGCGGTGCGTTTCCAGAAGGTGTAGAGGCTGCGGCGGTACAGTGATTCGCCGTGGTCCTGGATGTAGTTGCGGGTGTTGCTGCCACCGAAGCCGACGGGCTCCCAGATGTTCTCGGGCTGGTAGGGCTTCACGCCTTTGCCGCCGATCTTGGGGCTGAGCAGGCCGGACACGAACAAGGCCTGATCACGCACGGCTTCGGCATCCAGACGGAAGCGCGGACCACGGGCGAGCAGGCGGTTCTCCGGATCCTTTTGCATCGCGAGGTCGGAGCATTGCGCGCTTTGCTGGTAGGTGTGGGAGGTGACGATCATGCGGACAAAGGCCTTCATGTCCCAGCCGCTTTCGCGGAAGGTCACGGCCAACCAGTCGAGCAGTTCAGGGTGGCTCGGGGGTTCGCCCTGGGAGCCGAAATCGTTGCTGGTCTTCACCAAGCCGGTGCCGAAGAACTGCTGCCACAGGCGGTTCACCTGCACGCGGGCGGTGAGAGGGTGCTGAGGGCTGACGAGCCATTTGGCGAGATCGAGGCGCGTGTAGTCGGCCTGTGCGGGGAGAGGGGGAAAGACAGCCGGGGTACCACGGGTGACCTTGTCCTTCGGTTTGTCATACTGGCCGCGATCCATCACGAAGCTGTCACGTTTTTCCGGCAGGTCGGCCATGATGAAGGTGGCAGGGATGACATCATCCAAGGTCTTCTTTTGGGACTCCAAGGCGAGTTTCTCGCCACGGGCACCTTCGACCAGGCTGCGTGCGCCCTGATACTCGTTTTCAAACCACCACTCCTTGAGCCGTGTGGCGTCTTTCTCGGGCCACTCGGCGGGCTTTTTGCCACGCACGAGAGTCTGCAGGTCGTTGGGGAGTTCGGCGACGCGCTTGCCCTGGTTTTTTTCAATCCATTTGCTCCATGACCACTGCGGATCTTTCGCCGGATCGACGCGAGAGGTCATGGCGAGCCGGTCCCAGTAAACGGTGCCGCCGAACTGGGTGAAGGCGTAGCCGCTGACCTTGATGCCGGGCTTCAGGCCCAGCCGTTCTGCGGGCACTTCCAGCTTCACCCACTCGCCTGCTTTGGGGAGTTCGCCCATTTGTACTTTTTCCGGTGTGCGCACCTGGCCGAAGGGGATGGCGCCTTCCTGGCCCCAGACTGCGCGGTGGTTCCAGCCGGCGGTGTGGAACTGCAGCATGATGGCCTTGGGTGGATTGGCGGGGTCGATGTAGCACTGAACGCTGAGCTTGCCGTTCGGTGGGATGTCGAATTTGGCGCCGCTGGTGAAGTAGTCCTGAGCCACACCTGTGGCGGTGCGCTTGAGTGAGGTGGTGCCGCTGAAAACGGGGCCCTTGTCCTTGGTGATGAGCTGGGTCGGTTCGCCTGCGACACCGACCTTGGCACCTGCCGGGAAAGCGTCTTCAAACCACACGAGCTCGCTGTTTTGTACCGGCGGTGGCGGGGTTTGTGTGGCGGGGTCGGTGTAGTTCAGTGATTGGATCGTCGCGCGGATTTTCGTTTGTGAGGCTACCAATTTTTGATCGAGCTCCGCGAGCTGTTTTTTCTGCTCGGCAGTGCTCAGGCGGAGGATGGGAGGGGTGAGGAGGATGTTGCCATCCATGGCGGGATCTGCGGTGCTGTTGAAGAAGGCGTAGAGTGAGTAAAACTCCTTCTGGGAGATGGGATCGAACTTGTGATCATGGCACACGGCGCAGCCGGCGGTGAGACCTATCCATACTGCCACGGTCGAGTCCGCGCGATCCACGGCGTAGCGGAAAATGAACTCTTCATTGATGCTGCCGCCCTCACTGGTGGTGACGTTGCAGCGATTGAAGCCGGACGCGATTTGCTGATCCACGGTGGCATTTGGCAGGAGATCACCGGCAAGCTGCCAGATGGTGAACTGATCGTAGGGCAGGTTGGCATTGAAGGCGCGCACGACCCAGTCGCGGTAGGGCCACATGCTGCGCTCGTTGTCGAGGTGCAGGCCGTGGGTGTCTGCATAGCGCGCCGCATCCAGCCAGAAGCGGCCCATGTGCTCGCCGTAGCGTTCGGATTTCAACAGGCGAGCGACGACTTTTTCATACGCATCCGGCGCTGAGTCAGCGATGAAGGCATCGACTTCAGCCGGCGTCGGTGGCAGGCCGGTCAGATCAAGCGTGACGCGGCGAATGAGGGTTTCTTTGGAAGCTGTGGGTGACGGAGGCAGGCCGTCTTTGGCCAAGCGGTCTTGAATGAAGGCATCGATGCCGTTCTGAACCGTTCCCTTCACCGCAGGCGGTGCCGCTTTGAGGGGCGCTTCGAAGGCCCAGTGTTTTTTGAACTCCGCGCCTTCTTTGATCCAGCGCTGCAGAATTTCCACCCGGGCGGGGGTGATGTGTTTGTTCGACTCAGGGGGTGGCATCACCTCATCCTCGTCTTTGGTCAGGATGCGCTGGATGACGGAGCTTGCCTCGGGGCTGCCGGGCTTGATGGGGAACACGCCTTCGATGGCCTTGTAGGCGACTTCCGGGACATCGAGCCGCAGATCGGCCTTCCGTTTCTTGGCGTCCAAGCCGTGGCAGGCGAAGCAGTTGTCACTGAGAATGGGCCGGATGTCTCGGTTGAAGTCGAGCTTCGTCGCCGCGGATGCGGTGGCGGTCAGAGCGGCAGAAACGATGAAGGCACGGAAAAGCATGGGGATGGTGTACGTCGCGGCCACCACCGTGCTTTCCAAGCATCACGCATCGAAGGTGTAGCGCACCACATGGAAAAAGACCGGTGCAGCGAAGCATAGGGAGTCCATGCGGTCCATGACGCCGCCGTGGCCGCCGATGGCGGTGCCCCAGTCCTTCACGCCGCGGTCACGTTTGATGGCGGACATGACAAGGCCTCCGGCGAAGCCCATGAGCACGATGATCGTTGCCATGCCTGCCGCCTGAAGAGGCGTAAACGGGGTGGCCCACCACAGCGCGGCACCGAGGCCCACGGTCGTCGCACCACCGCCGAGAAAGCCTTCCCAGGTTTTGCCGGGGCTTACCGTGGGCGCGATCTTGTGCTTGCCGCAGGTTTTACCCCAGACGTACTGCATCACGTCGCTCATCTCCACGACGGTGACGAACCAGAACAGCAGCTTGGCATTCTGGCCTTCAAAGCCGGGGATTTTGAGAAGAAGGAGAATCGCGGGCGCATGGCTGATGCAGTAGACGCAGATCATCAGGCCCCACTGGATTTTCGCAGTGCGCTCCAAAAAGCGATCGCAGTCACCGGCCATCGCTGTGCGCACTGGCACCAGAAGGAAGGCATAGACCGGGATCAAGATGGCAAACATGCCGTACCATTGAGTCGCCAAAAAGTAGTAGTGCAGCGGCGTGATGATGAAAAACACCCAGAACAGCGTGCGGTGATCCCCCGGTTTCGTTGGCGTGAGAGTGATGAATTCCCGTAGCGCCATGAAGGAGGTCAGACCAAACATGATCGTCGCACCCATGGGCCCCACGGCCAGCGCCCCGGCAAAGACGGCCACCATGCCCCACCAAGCCTTGGTACGTGCGTTTAGGTTTGCCACGGTGACCTTGGCGGAGTCCGATACAGCCCGTTTTGCCAGCACCCAGCCGATGACCGAAGCGAGGACGAGTACTCCCAGAGTGCCGCCGAGAAGATAGAGCAGTGCAGGGTCGGAAGTGAAATTCATGCCTGAGGTGAGATTGACCGCCATTCCGTTTATTTTGCAAACTGCATTCACAGGCCGCGTTGTAGCGGACATGAACCCGTGCGTTCAGATCCATTTATGCTGTTTCGTTCCTTTTTGCTCCTGTTTTTTCTGGCTCTCACACTGTCTGCCGCTGAACCGACCACCCACATTTACAAGAAGGCGGGTGAGCGTGAGTTGAAGCTCAGCATCGTCAATCCGCCGGACTGGAAAATCAGCGATCAACGTCCGGCGATGGTGTTTTTCCATGGCGGTGGCTGGGTGGGCGGTGGGCCGACTCAGTTCACCCAGCACAGTGACTATCTGGCCACGCGTGGCATGGTGTGCATTCAGGTGGAGTACCGGTTGATTGCGAAGGGCGACCAGGGGGCTCCCATCGATTGTGTGCATGATGCGAAGTCAGCGATGCGCTGGGTGCGTGGCCACGCGGAAGAGCTTGGGATTGATCCGAAGCGCATCGGTGCCGGAGGTGGCAGCGCGGGCGGGCATCTGGCGGCGTTTGTGGGCATGGTGGAGGGGCTGGATGACCCGCAGGACGATGTGAAAATCTCGCCGAGAGCCAATGCGCTGGTGTTGTTCAATCCTGTCTTCGACAACGGGCCGGATCAGGGCTGGGGCTATGCCCGAGTGGGTGAGCGCTTCAAAGAGTTTTCCCCGGCGCACAACATCAGTGCTGATGATCCACCGGCGATCATCTTCCTCGGCACGCAGGACAAGCTGATCCCCGTGGCGGTCGTGGAGCGCTTCAAGGCAAACATGGAAAAGGCGGGGGTGCGCTGTGAGGCGATCTTTTATGAGGGGCAGGGGCACGGCTTCTTCAATCCCGGCAAGGGTGGCAAGATGCAGTTTTACTACGAGACACTGCTGGCCACGGATAAGTTCCTTGCCTCGCTGGGGTGGTTGAAAGGCGAGCCCACGCTGCCAAAGCCCGCAGAACCTTGAGTA
>NZ_JBIPNG010000304.1:0-8091 GCF_044373815.1 Prosthecobacter sp.
GTGAGATTCTTTGTGTCGGATTCAGCGGCGGCGCTTGCCGCGACGCACATAGCTGGGCTGAACGATGGGTTTTTGCGCGTGCAGGACCTTGAAACCGCCGGTCTCGACGATCTTGTCCATCTGCGTAAAAGCTTCGGTCAGCAGGTTCTCATAGGGGAGCTGGCGGTTGGCGACGAGCCAGAGCTGCCCGTCGGGTCGCAGAGCCTGGGCGGCGGCGGCGATGAATTTGAGGCCGATGAGGGGATCGACTTCCTTCCCTTCGTGAAAGGGGGGGTTCATCACGACGGTGTCAAACTTGGTGCGATCAAAGCCGGTGGTGATGTCCTGCCAGTGGGGGTGGGCTTTGACCTTGGTGGGGATGATGCCGAGATTGCGTCGGGCGCATTCGAAGCAGTCACCGTCGGCATCGTAGATGTCGAGGGTATCGATGTCGTGGCAGGTGCGCAGGAGGTGATCGCTCAGGAAGCCCCAGCCGCTGCCGAAGTCGGCGACGTTGCCTGCAATGGTGTCTGGCAGGTGCTTGGCGAGGAGGGCGGAGCCTTCGTCGATGCGGTCCCAGTTGAAGAGGCCAGGCCGTGACCAGAAGCGGCCATCGAGGATGCGGCGCATGGCAGCGCCCTGGCGCCAGCGTTCGAGGAGGTCGGCCTTCCAGGGCTTGCCTTCCTGCTTGGTGGCCCAGAAGGCGCGGCTGTGATGCTTGGAGAGGGAGGTGATCTGCCCGGCGACTTCGCGCAGGTACTGCTCGCAGCGTTTGCTGCCGGCGTCGTTGTGCACGGCGGCCATGAGGACGCCGCCGGGGGCGAGGTGATCATGGGCGCGGGCGAGATCTGCCACCATGAGATCGCGCTGCGGATCGGGGAGGACGAGGACGAGATCAAAGAGGCCATTGACCTCGCGCTCCACGCGGTGTCCAGCAGCCTGGAGGAGATTGGCCTTGGGCTTCCAGGTCTGCTGGCAGACGAGGCGGCCTTCGAAGTGCTCCAAGGCGGGATGTGCCTGGGCACGCAGGAAGAGCACGCGCCCTTCGGTGCTGATGTCGGGATTGACATCCAGGGCGTAAATGAGGGCGTCGATGGGGTAGGACATGCGGCGGGTGAAAAGAGGGAAGAAAAAGGAAGTTTATTAGAGAGCCCAGCGCAGGAGATGCGGTGCGGCGAAGGAGGAGAACTGAAGGAGGAGGAGGCCGATCACGGCGGCGGCGAGGCCGATGATGAGGACTTCGAGGACTTTGACGCTGATGAGCGAGACACGCGAGACGCCGACGTCTTCGAGGGTGGCGAATTCGCGCTGGCGCAGGCGAAAGGAGAGCGCAAAGACGAGCGCGGTGACAAGCAGCGCAGCCGTGGCGGTCAGCAGCAGGGCGCTGGCGGCAAAGCCCTCAAGGCGCACGAGCTGGGTGAGCAGCGCCTCCATTTCATCGCGCGGGCGGATGAGCTGCTGCTCCTTGGAGCGGGCGTAGTGCCCCGCGAGCAGGGCTTCGGCCTTGGCATCCTGCGGCAGCAGGATCACAGCGCTGATGGGATAGGTGGAGACATCGCCATGAAAGTGGAAGGAGGCGATGTTGGCATCCGTGACTTCGTTGAACATGCGCACGGCGGCGTTGCCGACGATGTTGCCCTCCTCTTTTGTCAGCACGACGGATTCATCTTTTTTGAGGTCGTCATGGCCATGAGAGCGGCCTTCGATGAGCCAGCAGGTTTTCAGATCGACAAAAAGCGCCTCGTCATCGGGCGTGCCGTTCGGGGTGAGGATGCCGGTGACGCGCATCTTCAAAGGGTATACACCTGCCATGTCGAAGGCCTGCTCGGGCGTGGAGAAGAGGTGGCCGCCGGGCTGCAGTCCGCGCTGCTTGGCGAGGGTGGCACCGACGACGCAATCGCCCAGACGGCTGAGCTGTTTGCCAGCGGCGAGGTGCAGGCCGCGAAAGGGAAAGTATTCCAGCTCCGTGCCCACGATGGGGGCGCCCTGCGCCTGATAGCGGACGTGCAGCGGGATGGCGGTGGCGGAATGATTGTGCCGCAGTTCGGTGAGCGCGCCAAAGGGCAGCGGCAGGAGGTTCTCGCGCTTGAAGTAGAGCGCGGTCATCATGAGATCGAGCGCGCTGCCGCGTGTGCCGACGATCTGCGGCGTGGCGGCGGCGCGGGCGCGAAGTTCCTGCTGGGCGTGCTCGATCAATACGCGCAGGCAGAGCGGCAGTGCGAACACGAGGCCGAGGGCACCGGCGAGCAGCGCACTCTGAATGCGATGCCGCAGCACGTAGCATGCGGCCAGATGAAAGGCGGCCCTCATGCGGTGGCGAGATCCTCCATGCGCACGGTTTGATCAAAGAGTGGAAGCAGATTGGGGTCATGCGTCACCATCACAAGGCAGGCGCCGCGTCTGCGGGTGTCTTCGAGCAGCATGTCCACCACGATGCGACCACGTGCGGGATCCAGCGAGGCGGTGGGTTCATCCGCAAAGACGAACTGCGGCTCATGCACGAGCGCACGCGCCACGGCGACACGCTGGCGCTCGCCCTGCGAGAGATGCGAGACGCGCTTGTCCAGGTAGCGGTCGATGTGCAGGCGCTGGGTGAGATCGAGCATCTTCGTGCAGACCGCCGCATTCGCTGTTCCACGGAACTGATGCGGCAGGAGGATGTTCTCGGTGACGGTGAGGTAGTCGAGCAGCGCGAAGTCCTGGAAGACGAGGCCGATGTGCTGCAGGCGGAAGGCGCGGCGAGCTTCGTGGGTCATCGTTTCCATTTGTGCGGCACCGAGACTGACCTTGCCCGCCGTGGGTGTCAGCAGCCCGGTGAGCAGGCGCAGCAGGGTGGACTTCCCTGCCCCGCTGGGCCCGGCCAGTGCGAGGGCCTTGCCGGAGGCGAGCTCAAGCTGCGGCACATGCACACGAAAGCCCTCGGCCGAGTAGGCAAAGCGGAGGTCGGAGACATGGAGGCCGGTGGTTGCGGACATGCAGACTCACTCTTTAAAGCAGCAATCCGGCGACACAAGCGGTGCAATAGCAGGCGAGCAGGCCGCCGAGCATGGATTTGATGCCGAGCTGGGCCAGTTCTCCCCGGCGCTCAGGCACCAGCGCCCCGATGCCGCCGATCTGAATGGCGATGCTGCCGAAGTTCGCAAAGCCGCAGAGCGCGTAGGTGGCGATCTCCGCGCTGCGGGGCGAGAGCGTCCCGCCCTGCTGGCTGAGGTGCAGGTAGGCGAAGAATTCATTCAGCACCACGCGCTCGCCCAGCAGCGCGCCCACCTGACCGCACTCGGCCCACGGCACACCCATGAGCCAGGCGCAGGGGGCATTGAGCCAGCCGAGCGCCAGTTGCAGGGGCTGCGGGATGTTTTGACCGAAGGCGCGCAGGCCGAGCGAGAGCATGTAATTGAAGAGCGCCACCACCGCGACGAAGGCGATGAGCATGGCCACGACGTTGATGGCCAGCTTCATGCCGTCGCTCGCGCCCGAGCAGAGCGCATCGATGCCATTCTCCGTTTCGCGTTCGATGACTTTTCCGGCACCATGCGCGGTCTCGCTTTCCTCGGTCTCGGGAATCAGGATTTTTGACATCATCAGCGCGGCAGGGGCGCTCATCACGGAGGCGGTGAGCAGGTGCCCGGCGGAGATTCCAAAGGACACGTAGGCGGCGAGCACCCCGCCAGCGATGGTCGCCATGCCGCCGACCATGAGGCAGAGCAGCTCGCTGCGGGTCATGCGTGGGAGGTAGGGCTTGATGACGAGCGGGGCCTCCGTCTGGCCCATGAAGATGTTCGCGGCTGCCGCGAGGGTTTCGCTGCCGCTGGTGCGCATGACACGGCGCATGACCCAGGCCGCCATTTTGACGATCCACTGCAGCACGCCGTAATGATACAGAAAGGAAGACAGCGCGGAGACGAGGATGATGCTGCCAGTGATCGTCAGAGCGAGGATGAAGCCGTTGTTCGGACCAAACGCGGCCTGCAAGGTGGTCGGTCCTCCCAGCGGGCCAAAGACGAGGCCCACGCCTTCATTGGCGAAGCCCAGCAGGCGGCGGAACATTTTGTCGAGCAGCGCAAAGGAATCGTGGCCAAGCTGGGTGCGCAGAATCAGCACGCCAAAGACCATCTGGAGCGCCAAACCGCTCAGCACCGCCCGCCACGGAAACAGCCGACGTTTTTCCGAAAGCGCCCAGGCCAGCGCTACAAACACGACCAGGCCAAGCAGGCAAATGAGACGATCCATGATGTGGGCGAGAGTGGGTCAGCAGGGAGGATGGGTCAAGCGCTCAGCTAGAAACCCAGTCCCAGGCTACCGGTTGTCCAGATCCCAGCCGCTGTGGCCAAACTCATAGGGTTCTTCAGCGCGGCCTTTACCGGGGCTCCAGTCAATGGGAAAGGCCTGCTTGATCTGCTCATGGTATTTCGATGGGTGAGCGTCGAGCTGAAACGGCACCCCGGGGGTGGCGCGGATTTCCTGAGCGGAATTGTTGAGCACCGTCGGCTTCACATCCCAGTTCTTGCCGTTCGGGTAGTAAAACTGCTTCGAGTCGTGGTGGTAGTAGGCTTCGTAACGCGGGTAGTACGTGTAATTGCCAGCATTGCCGAGCCGGGGCGCCAAAACCGACAAGCCCGCCGGATAATCGTAACCCCGTGTCGGCAGACCATACTTGATAGCGCAGGCCGGGAGAAGGAGCAGGAGGAACAGCGCGAGACTGAGGACGGAACGTGAATGCATGGCGGATGATTAGCGGGATTCCGGTGACAGGCAACGGAGCGGAGGCGGAATCATGAATGCGGGGATTAAGAGAGGAATCCCGGCAGTAGATTCGACAGGTCAGCTTCTATACTCATAACGCTTGAATAGTTTCACCCTTCAAAGTGCACGTAGCGAAAAGCAAGTGATGACGGGTGCAGCCAGTGCCAGATCAGTTTACGGTTGAATCGTTAACACATTAAACAAGCTTAACGATCTGATCGTTTCACCTTGGCGAGTTGGCTCTTTCGGTCTGATCTTGGCCGCGCAATTAAGTAACGATAGATTCGTTTTGTCTGAACCTGTGGCATTTCTTCACCTCCGGCCGTCTTACATCGAAGATTGAATCAATTTGCACTCACTCACCGATGATCGGTGAGTGAGTATTGAGCATTGAAACTGAACAATCATAACGTTTCAACCGTGTCGTTTTCTCAATATCTCACTGTATTTCAATATGTTTGATTCAACGAAGCTGTGAACTATCTGAGAGAGCATCTGCTCGTCACCTTATTCTCAATAACCTATCACCGACAATCGGTTAATGACCATTGAGAAAGAACTGGGAGCGAGCGAACGATTGCCTCTCCAATCAAGCACTGCCTTGGAGAAACCCGTCGGCTTCCTGCCATGGCTACCAATCCCACACCCACTAATGACGCCGAGCTGATGGTTCTCTGCGGGCAGGTTGTGCAGGGATGCTTGGAACTTGAGGGCGAGATCGGGGTCAAGCATACGCCAGCGTCGTTACTGCAGCCGTTGCTGGACAACTCCCATGCATCCCTGTTTGAAGTCGACAAACAGAAGAATGAACGCAGTGCGCTCCGGCGGGAGCTGCGGGAGAGGGACTTGGAGAGTGAACGAATCCTAAGCCACTGTCGCCTCCGCCTGGCAGCCTTGTTTGGCAATGGCTTCAATGAACAGTGGGAGTCGGCAGGCTTTCCTGACCGGTCCACGAGGGTGCCCGAGGTCTTCGCCAAGCGCCTGACCCTGCTCGCGCAACTGGCCGCCTACTTCACCGCGAATCCGCTGCACGAAAGCCAGGACATGCGGGCCACGGCGGCGATCTGCGAGGTCACCCATGAATCCCTCTCGCGGGTGCGTGCGGCCGTGGATCACCACAAGTCTGTCCTGGAAACCGCCGTGCAGAAGAAAAACGCGACGCTGAAGCGTCTGCGGCAGCGCCTCCGCAGCCTGATCGACGAGCTGGGCATGCTTCTACCCGCTGACGATGTGCGCTGGCGGCGCTTCGGCCTGAACCCGCCTGTCGGGGAGTCGCGGCCAGAGTCGGTGGTGCAGGTCATGCTCACCGCCATGGGTCAGGGCACCCTCCGGGCGCAGTGGCCCCCTGCCCTCCATGCCCTGCTCTACCATGTACAAATGAGGATGATGGGTGGTGGCAACTTTGCCACCCTGAGCACCGTGCCGGGCACCGAAACGCTGCTGCAAAACCTGCCGCCGGGAGAATTCATCGAAGTGCGTGTGATCGCGGCGAACACCCAGGAAGAAGCCGCCCCCAGCCCTGCCTCGGCGGCGCTGGTGGGCTGAGACGCTGGGCAAGCCCCATAAGGAGGAGCGGTGAAAAGAGCGGCCGGAACTCGCTTTTTGGACAAGATGGGTCAAGCGTCGAGCCTTGGCCTCCTGCCCCACCCGGCTGTGCTAAACAGCGCTTCCTGCCACCACACTTTTTTACTCCTTTCCTCATGCCCGCCATCAGCACCGCCGCGCCGCGCAATGTCCTCATCACGGGAGCTTCCACAGGCATCGGTGCAGCCTGCACACGCATGCTGGCGGGACGCGGCTGGCGGGTATTTGCCGGAGTGCGCAAGGTGGCGGATGGCGAGGCCCTCCTGGCAGGAGCCGAGGGGCAGATCATCCCAGTCATCCTTGATGTGACCAACCGCGAGCAAATCAAAACGGTGGTGCAGGAGATTGGAGTGCAGTGCGGTGTGGCGGGGCTGCAGGGTGTGGTGAACAATGCCGGCATCGCTCTCGCAGGGCCGCTGGAATTCATGCCGATGGAAGCCTTTGAAAAGCAGTTCGACGTCAACGTGCTGGGATTGATTGCGGTGACGCAGGCGGTGATGCCGCTGATTCGAGCAAGCCGGGGTCGCATCGTTTTGACGGGCTCCAATTCGGGGTTCATGTGCGAGCCGTTTCTGGCAGGCTATGGGGCGACGAAGCATGCGCTGGAGGCCATCGCGGATTCGCTGCGCATTGAGCTGCGGCCATGGGGGATCTTGGTCGCGCTGATTCAGCCGGGAGCGATCAAGACGCCGATCTGGAGCAAGTCTCGTGAGGCGGCGGAGCAACTCTTCGTGGGCATGCCCCCTGAGTGCGAAAAGCTGTACTCAGCCCCCATCATCGCGCTGCGCAAGATGGTGGAGAAAGTCCCCTCGATGGCAATTCCACCGGAACGGGTGGCCAAGGCGGTGACGCATGCGCTGGAATCCCGCCGGCCGCGCACCCGCTACCCCGTGGGGTTGGATTCCATGGTGGGTTCGCTGCTGGTGCGGATCGTGCCGGACCGCCTGCTGGACTGGGTCATCCGGAAGGTGATGGGGATCTAGGAAGTGGACCGGTTGCGGCGCAACCGGACTACTTTAAATGATGCCGAGTTCCTTGCCGATCTTCTCGAACTTCTCCAAGGCGCGGTCGATCTGCGCGAAGGTGTGGGTGGCCATGAGGCTGACACGGATCAGTTCTTCACCGGGAGGAACACCCGGCGGGATCACGGGATTAACGAACACGCCTTCATCCTGCAGGCGTTTGCAGAAAATGAAGGTCTTCAGCGTGTCATTGACGTAGACCGGGAGGATGGGTGTCTCGGTGGCGCCGAGTTTGAAACCGAGAGCCAGCAAACCCTGCTTCATGCGAGCGGTGTTGGCCCAGAGCTGCACCATGCGCTCGGGTTCGGCGATCATGATGCGTAGCGCGGCGAGCGCGGCGGCCACATTCGCGGGACTCATGCTGGCACTGAAAACGAGCGGGCGGGAGTGGTGCTTGAGGTAGTCGATCGTGTCCGCTTCCCCGGCGATGAAGCCGCCGAGACTGGCGAGCGATTTGCTGAATGTGCCCATGATGAGATGCACGTCATCCACGAGGCCGAAATGCGATGCGGTGCCGGAGCCATGCTCACCGAGCACGCCGATGCTATGCGCGTCATCCACCATGACGGCGGCGTTGTACTGCTTGGCCAGCGCCACCAGTTCGGGCAGCTTGATGATGTCCCCTTCCATGCTGAAGACACCGTCCACCACGATGATTTTGGGAGACTCCACCGGGAGATGAGCAAGACGGCGCGCCAGTGACGTCATGTCATTGTGTGAGAAAAGAAAAGTCTTCCCCGGGGCCATCTGGCAGCCTGCTCCG
>NZ_JBIPNG010000039.1:0-25384 GCF_044373815.1 Prosthecobacter sp.
CTTCTACGGCGCCAGCTTCAACATCCACCCCAGCTCCGGCGGCCCTGCGCCCGAGAAGGAGTGGTCGCTGAAAACCTACGCCAGCACGGACGGCTCCGTGTGGCAGCTCTCCTCCCTCATGAACGTCCCCGGCCAGCCCGGAGAAACCACGCTGCGCTTCCTCAAAGACGGCACCGCCCTCGCCCTCATCGCCCGTCAGGGTGGCGACCGCAAAGGCGTGATCGGCACGGCCAAGGCCCCGTATCGCGAATGGACCTACGCCGCCACCGGCCTGCCCCTCGGCGGCCCGAACTTCATCGAACTGCCCGATGGCAAGCTCATCGCCGGCTCCCGTGGTTTCGGTGCCACACCCGGCGCCCACATGGTCCTCTTCGCCATGACCCCCACCAGCCTCACCCCCATCCTGGAACTCCCCAGCGGCGGCGACTGCAGCTACCCCGGCCTCTACTGGCACGACGACCTCCTGCACGTGACCTATTACTCAAGCCACGAGGGCAAACCCGCGATCTATTATGCGCGGGTGAAGGTGAAGTAGGACAGCGGAGTCCGGCTGCAGGAAACGGATGGGCCATGATTCCGCCACGCTCCGCTTCAGGCTTGCTGCTCGTCGCTCGAACGCCCACTACTAGAAAGTAAAAGCAGCACAGTCGTGCGGACAGCATATCGAATGCTCGTCAGGCAAAAAACATATCGTTAGGAAAATAAATGCCGTGCTTCTTTTCACGGTCATTCTTTTCCCAGTCCAACTCTCTCTTCGCGATTTGTACTGTTCCTTCGAATACCGTTTCGAAGTCGATGCTGCCGGAGATGGCACTACCCACACTTCCTGCAATTTTATAACTCAAATTAAAAAAAGTGCGTTGCTGCTCTACTTGACCAAGGACCAGCAATTCAGGCAAATACTCTGTGCCTCCAGCCGGCACCGCCGGAATGCGCAGACGTAGGTTAAGAGTGTCATTAGAAACCAACCGAGCGGAGTCTGGATAACGGAAACGAAATTCCGCCTTAATGGGAGAATTAGATCTCCGCCCTCCTTCCGCAGCTAGTTCTTTGCCATTCCAACCGCAGCGGAACCCACGAATAGGCTTCAACGTCAGGTCAATTACCACATGTTCAACTAGCGCGCTACTCAAGTTTTGAATTCCCAACTCGACAATGGTCAATAAATTAAGTGCTAAGTACTCCCGTCCATAGTTCGCCGAAAGTAGTTTATCTATCGACTCTAGACCAGCGTTGTAAATTTTAAATGGACGCTCGATCGAACACTTTGGCAGCATAAGATTTTCGTCGCGACCCACGAGGGCTAACCGAGGCTTTTCCTTTATCATCGCCAAGGTCGAGTCGAGCTCCGATTGAAGCCTTACGTTCTCGGCTGACAGCCGGGCAAATTCGTCCAATGTTGCGTTTTTGGGCAAGTCATCACCGCGATACCACCCTGGGCGGCTGCGTCCCCCATCCTCATCGTCAATGATGTGATTTCGCAATCCGTTATTAACGTGACCCACCAAGTCTTCTTTCGTCGACCACTCCTGGCACAAATGAGAACTTCGCACCTTCGACTTAAACTTCTCGAGTTTTCGCGCCGCGGCAGGAGCTTCTTCCATCCTATCAGCTGTTGTCGACTTTTTTGAACGGAGGAATACCAGGACGGGTATTCCGCAGCTAACAGCGTAATTATATTCCTTTTCAGTCCAACTTAACCCATCGTCATCGACACTTCCGTATCGTCCCGCCAGAATGAGCACGTAGTAATCGGAACGATCAATGACGGATTTGATTGTCTTCCAGCCCCGGTCGTCCGTTGCGGTGAAGTTCTCCATCCCTGCCGGCACTAGGCGCGATGAAAGAATAGCCCATGTGACAGCTTCTCGTTCTTGGCGTAGGTCGCCATAGGTGGAACTGATAAACACTTGATATTTTGGGCGCAGAGGCATCTCTTTTCTACGCTGAGCTACTCAGGATATTTGTAAACAAAATGCGCTAGGTATTTTAGTCGCTAATTCAAAGCGAAAAAGGACGTCGGCAAAAAGAGATGCGAAAGAAAATGCGAGGCAATATTTTCGTAGGTCCAACCTCGATGATTGATCATGAACTGATTATTTGCCCGAGTGCAGTCTGCATTGTCAACGAAGATTGGTGAGAAAAAACGCATTTCATCGCAGAAAGCGTTAAATCATGGTATGTACTGCCAGACCCGGGGCGGGGCCGGGCGTGTTTACCTGCAGGGTGAAGATCAAGCAGCCGCGGGCGTCTCCCTGGCCTGCGGGGCATGGCCGGGCGCCGGGTCATTCCAGCTGTAGGCTTTCGGATTCATCAGCGCCCAGGCATTCTGCATTTTGCTCCATGCAAGGGCCCAAAAGCGGCTGAAGCGACAACCCCCTGCCTTGAGCGCATGACGATGCCCGACCCACACAGCCAGAGTGATGACCGCAAAAAAGCCGCGATGAAACAGCATCGTCAAAGAGTGCAGCCAGCCAGACCGGCCGCGATGCAGCATGGCCAGTCGCTCGCACTGAAAGCGAATGTGGGCCACCTCGTCAGACAAAATCTGCTCGCAAATACCTCGTAGGACAGCGGACCGGGTCGCCCTGCGAACTGCGTTGTAGTAAATGAGCGCGTGGGTCTCGACCATGACAACGGGCGTAGCCCAAATCTCCATGCGTGGGACGAAATACCGCACCGCCCTGAACAGGGTGTCTCCCCAGTCGGAGGTGGCGCGGCTCACACCCGCACCATCGAGAAAGCGCCCCAGGTTGCCGCCGTGACGCTGCTCCTCCGCGATGAACAAACGGGCTGCCTCGATAAAGGTGGAGTCCCCGAGAGCAGCGGCATAAGTGTGAGAAGCTGCGAGAAGGTGGGCGCCGTCCGAGGTCTCGCCAAGCTGCCATCCTCTCAACGAGGGGATGATGACGGCGCGCTCCTCGGCGGACAAGTTGACCGGTTCGTCCCAGGGAATGTCCTTCTGCTGGTTCGCATTGCCGTGAAAATAATCCACCCACTCTGCGGATGACCTGATGGTTCGAAGAGCCGGGGTGTTCATTGGGTGATCACGGTTTTGCGTAAGCCATATCTAAGAAGTGTAGCGCATCAGCTCCAGTAGGTGCGTATCACCACCGTGCCTCGGATGGGGTGATGGATCAGCTCTGCAAACGCCGCTCCGCCTCCCGTTCGAATCTCATAAGTCACGGTCCCGTCATCGGACGTTTCCTGCGAGGTCTTCGGGTCGGAAATGCCGGGACAACTGCGCACCCAGTCGCTGATGGCTTTCGGTTCTCCGAAAAAAGAGACGCGAAACTGCCGCGTGAACATATTCCCCTTGGTCGTGATGGAGAAGCTTTCCGCGTCTTTGGGAAAGTCACTCACTCGCGCCCATTCAAGGACCGCCTCCCGCGCGCTCCTCTCGGTGAAATGAGGATAACCCGGCGGCCCAAAGGTGATATCGAGTCCGTAGATCAGGGCCACCAATGAAACGAGGGCGAGCGCCATGCCCGCAGCCACACCGCCGATGAATGAGCGCTTTCTTCCGTGTGCCATAGGAGTCGATATGGGGTCAGGCGTGTGACTTCAAGCCAGGGACCTGAGAACCAGGAGAAAAAAGGGTCGTCTGATACGGTTTCATGATGTGAGCAGGATGAAACGAAGATGCTCCAAACTAGCCTAGGGGCAAACTTGGGCCGGATCATCGGCGGCATCCAGATCAAACTCAAACATGAGCGACTCCCTTGGTGACGCTACGCCGGGCAGAGATGAGTAGAGTTTCACGGCGCTTGAGTTGCCCCGGTCCGTGAGCACCCAGGCGTGAAGGCAACCCAAAGAGCGGGCGAGATCAAACAGCAGGCGCAGGAGCTGGCGGGCAACGCCCTGCCGCCGGTGCGACTCCGCCACGCCCACTTCATTGATCCACAGTTCAGGTGGTTTGTCCGGATGAACGTAGTGCACCGCAGAAGCGAACCCAATCACGATGCCGTCGTCGATGGCGACGGTGATATGGTGGCGTGGATCACGCAGGAACTCCGAGGCTAAAACGGACGAGACTGCCTTGTCGAAGACATCTGGAGCGACGGCCTGTAGAACGGCCTCATCATCTCGGGTGAGTGCTCTGAAGGTGATGCTCATCTTATCTTCGGTGCTTGGCCCGTGGGCACGCTATGGGGTTGAGGGGCCGGTGCATCGGAGTTCACATCCCCGGCAGGTGCATAGTAGAAAGCGATGGCGCGCACCTTGCGTGCGATGGAATAACAGACCACCGCAACCAGCAGACCCATAATACCAGCCTCTGGTTTGCCAATGTACAGGGCTGAGACAATCACACCCGCCACGAGCAACGGCTTCAAAGCCCACCCCTTCCAGCCAGTGAGGAGAGCAGGAATCACCGGGGCCAGCAACCCTCCGAGTCCCATCGAAAGGACTCTGGCATCCAAATCCCCTTCGCCTTGTCTGCCATCAATCCACGAGCGAATCGAGAATACGAAGGCACATCCCAAAACGAGAGCGCTGGCGAACTGCAGGCCGAATGATTTCCAAGACCATTTCATAAGGGTGATTTGTCGTTGAGCCGAAGGTGGCAGGTAAGGTGTCGCTACCCCGATGCCGAATGACGGAGGGTCTCACGATGACTTGGAGCGGGAATCCGCAGCCGCTGGTGCTGTCCTGCCAAAACGGCGCTCAAGCCATTTCGTCACCGAGGACACGGGTGCAAGCATCACAAACACCACAATGCCCCAGGAGCGATAGCTCGGAGGCAGGTGAGGGAAGGCCGCGGCGAACACGAACGTGATGCTGGAAAGGACGATCAAAAAGCCCAGCACCTTCCACCACGCAAAAGGACCACCGCCAGACAGCCGGTTGAAGAGAAGGGCCGCCGGCAGAAGACAGAATCCCTGAAGATAGACCGGCACCCCCAAAGCGCTGCCAAGGGTAAACCCAAGGATGACCGCGACTGTCACGAAAAGAGTGTTTCGCAGTATGAGGGATGTCTCGCGAAGAAGTTTCATGGCGTTGGGAGGCTTGGGCTCAGAGTGGGGATGGATGAGTTTGAGTTGATGTCATTCATGCCCGGATACCCGCCTCGATGTTGTTGCCATCGGGGTCGAGCACGTAGGCGGCGTAGTAGCCGCCATCGTCTTCAGGGGCACCATTGTCCGTACCGCCGTGCGCCAGGGCCTGCGCATAAAATTCGTCCACCGCCTGTTTGCTCGGAGCTTTGAAGGCCAGATGAAGAGGCCGGTGTACAGCGGGTGAGAGAGGCTTGCCATAGTAGTCGCCACGAGCGGGGCCGACCCAAAGGAAAGGAAACTCCGCAGCGCCGGAAAAAATGGCCGCCTCCCACTCCGGCTGCCGCTGCGCGATGGTGATGCCCAGCGGCGCAAGGCAGCGCTCAAAAAATGCGATGCTGCGCGCGCTGTCTGAAACAAAGATGCCGAGGTGATCAAACATGAGCTTTGGCCTTGGGGACGATTGTTTTCAAAGCCCACACCAGCGCACGTCCCTCACCTTTGCGCCGCACCAGCCCGATCTCCTCTTCCAGCCTGCGCGTCCATTCCGGACAAGCACGCTCATAGGGCAGCGCAAGCGTCTCCCGCAGCTCCACCCACGTCGCGCCCTGACGCTTCCGTTTCAGGTGCTGCTGGATGGCGGCTTTGAATTCGGTGTATTGCATAAGTCAGAAACAGCTAGGTCATGGGCAAGCCATCAATCGCAAAGAACTGCGCCACCGCAGCGCCTTCGCGCAGAGTCCTGGCGCGTTGATACTCCTCGGAATGGAAGAACTGCTTGGCGGCATCGAAGGTGGGGAATTCGAGAATGACCACGCGGTCGGTCTCTTCGGGTCCTTCGAGGGTCATGGACTCACCACCCCGCGCAATGAAACGCCCGCCGTATTGCGCAATGATGCCGGGCGTCAGCTTCATGTACTCCGAGTAGCGGGGCCAGTCGGTGACCTGTACGCGTCCGATGATGTAGGCTGCCATGGATTCAGTGGGGTTGGGGTGTTGGTACGCAGCGAAGCTAGGCGAAAGAGCCATGAGCACGCAAGGCTGAAAAGCCGTCATTCCATCACGTCTCCAGGCATCGACATGATCGCCTCCGGGAGCAGCCGCATGCCGGTGTGCCATTTTTTGAAATCGACCTTCTGCGTTGTGCTGTCTTGTTTCATGATGAGGTCGATCTGATCGAAGTCCGCCTTTTCCCCGAGCTCAAACAATTCCTCGGGAGAGATCGGCTTGCCACGGTAGGTCATGGTATCTCGCCCAGTTTGGGTGTCGTGATCAAACACCACCTTCTTGTGTACGCAGGAAGTCGCAAAGAGAAGCAGGACGGCACACAGCGATGCGCACGGTCCATAGCTCGGGGACTGAGGGTGCATGGAAAGCGCTGATCGACGGGCAGGAGTGCCCATCGTACTACACCAGATCCGCACGCGTGAACGCAGCCACCACCGGATAGCCCTTGGCCTCGATGGCTTCGCGGCCGCCTTCGGAGCGATCGACAAGGATGAGGGCGAAAGCGACTTTGCCGCCTTCTTCCTCGATGGCTTCGATGGCCTTCAGCGTGGAGCCGCCAGTGGTGATGACGTCATCGACGACAACGACGGGTTGTGTCGTGATGAAGTTCCCCTCAATGCGTTTGCCACGGCCATGGCCTTTGGGTTCCTTGCGCACCACGAAGGCCTGCACGGGCGGTGTATCGCCGGCGATGCTGGAGCTCATGGCCACAGCCAGAGTGATGGGGTCCGCACCCATGGTGAGGCCGCCGAGGGAACCAATGCTGAGGCCACGCTTCGCTTCTTCTTCACGCAGCAGCGCATGCAGCACACGACCCACCAGCACCGCGCCCCGGGAGTCCAGCGTGGTCACGCGGCAGTCCACATAGAGATCACTCTCCTTGCCGGAGGCGAGGGTGAATTTGCCGGTCTTGATGGACTTGGCTTTGAGAATCTGGAGGAGTTCTTCGCGGTCTTGCTGGAGGGACATGAGGCGACTTAGAATTGAGGAGCGTGGATGACAAGTGGCGACTCACCGTCCCAAGAACATTTTTTTACTGGGTGGTCAAAGCTGGTTGACGGTTCATAAAAATTTCCCATAGCATCCCTGACTATGAGTAGAAAATCGATTGGGTATGCTCTTCTGGCGACTTTGCTACTGAGCTTGTACTTTTTATATAAAAACGATCCATCGAGGTTTGAACTGATCCTGCAATTGAAGTCCGTTTTTTTGGGAAAATCTCCGTTGCCTGCCGATAGTCAGGCCAACAATCAGACCGGCAGCAGCGTGCCTTTGAAGCCTGTTCCCGCGGTCAGCATGCCACCACCTGTTAGTGTGCCAACACCGGTCATCAATCCTCCAGTCACCGCCACTCCTGTGGCCACCAAGGAGGTATTTAAATCACGCATCAATCAGGTGAACGGCCTGCTGATCTCCCAGCTTTCCTCCGGGGGCGAGGCCGGGCAGGTCACGCGCATGAGCCTCACCGCCCTGCCTTCGCCGGGGGATTGGCCCTCCACGCTCAAGTTCAATCAAGATGTCGGAGATAGCATGAGCAAGGCGCTCAATGAGGTCAGCAAGTTCTCGCAGTTGCGCCACGGCGGCTGGCCGGAGAGCCACTTGCTGGAGATCGGCTTTGAAGACAAGTACATCGGCAAGGACGGCCCCTCTGCCGCCGTGGCCTGCGCCCTTCTGCTGGAAGCCGCGATCACCGGCAAGAAATGGGACCCTGCCTTTGCGGTGACGGGAGACATGAATGCAGACGGCAGCGTGCAGCCCATCGGGGGTGTGCGGGCGAAGATTCGCGGGGCGACGAAAGGCTCCTGCAAGCTCGTCGGAGTGCCGGTGAAGAATGAAAGATCCGTGCAGGATATTCTGGTGCTGGAAGGTCCGGCGCCGCTGGTGGGCATCACCGTCTTTGGCATCAAGACCTTCGATGATGCCATGCTGCTGGCAAGTATGGAGCGGCCCACCGCCCTGCAGACTGCCCTGACCGAATTTGACAACATGCGCACGGTGATGATGCGTGACCCGCGCCAGATCGTGCCGCTGCTCCGCACACCCCATGCCGCACAGCGCCTGCAGGCCCTCCTCACCGCCGCGCCGAACTGCTACTCCGCCAAGTACCTGCTGCTGTATCTGCAGGGCCGCGCACCGCGCTCGCTTTCCATCGGTGGCTCCATCGAAGCGGCGCAGAACAGCGCAGAGTCCCTTGTGTCGGCAATCGACCATGATGTGAGCAAGAACATGAGCAGCCTCAAGGGCGATGAACTGGGCAACAGCCTGAACAAGCTGCGGCAGCTTCGCCCGATGCTGGACGCACGCGTCTGGCCGTATGTGGACAATCTCATCGCTTATGGCGAAATCATCCGCAGTTCCGTGCTCAATCCGGTGCGTTCTGATGCACGCTTGGCGGATCTGGTGGGCAAGGCCAGCAAGGCAGCAGGGGCAACCAAGGCTGCTTATTCAAAATTGATCAATGATGTGGAAGTGCGCGAAGAGCTGGGGCTGTAGAGCCCGCGCATCAGATGTGATTTCCAAATCAAGGAGCTCCATGCCGGCGCGGACTGCTAGGTCGTACGATGAGTGTGGCGACAGCCCGCCCGTCTCACAGCGCATTGAAAACACCTCCGCCTGCCAAACGGCCCCGGAGTCGGGCGGTTTGGCGAAGCGGTCTTTCGATGATTGAGAAAGCATCTTCCGCCAAACACACCCAACCTACGTGGAGAGCGGTTTCGCGGCTCGGAAACAAAGTCTATTCCACCCTGGTTTCGCCTTCGGGCTCGGCGGCGTTTTCCGCGTCAGCGGCAACTTCTTCAGCCACGGGTTCGGATTCTGGCTCGGCTGCTTCAGTTTCGTCTTCCGCGGCTGGCGCGTCGTCGGGCTCTGCTTCTACCTTGGGTTCGGTATCGGCTGCTTCGGCAGGAGCAGCTGCTTCAGCCTCCTTCGCTGCCTCGGCATCCGGCTTGGGAACCACACCATCCACAGTGAGCGTCACGCCCACGGCCTTCGCTGCGTCGGCGGCAGGGCCACCGAAGGCCAGGAGGGTGGCCACTTCGTCCTGCATGTCGGCCATTTCGCTGAGCTTCAGTTCGGGATCGCGCACGATGAAGATTTCACCGGTCTTCCTGTTTTCGTAGAAGAGCATCTTGGCGCCATCCACTTCCTTCTCGGCGGTCTGGTGGAGCTGGCGTTTCCGCTCGAGCATGAGGGCGAGGATGTAGCGCGCGTTTTCGGTGCGCGGATCTCCTTCTTCGATGAAGCGCTGCAGCAGGGCCTGTGCACCTTCCTTGGGGGTGATCTCGGGCTTCGCCTCGGCGAGGACTCTGGAATAGATCGTTTTCCAGGCGGCCACGGGCTTGCGCTGCTCCACCTCCTGCGCCCAGGCTTCGGCGCAGATGTCACGCCGCACGTAGCCATTTTCCTCGGGATCGAAGTAGATGGTCGTGTGGAAGCTCTCGCCGTCCTCAAACTGACGGCCAGTGACGGCGCAGGTGTGTGCACGGCTGCGAATGGACCAATTTTGCTGCATCAGCGATTTTTAAGTTTCTGGTTCAAAATATCAAGCGGCAGGGGCGTTGGGCAACGCCGTACCACCACTGCGATTGCGCGGGCGGGCGATCTTGGGCTTGAGCTTGGAGAGACGCAGTTTGAAACTTGGCAGGTCGCGATTCTTCGAGCGGTAATGGAACAGAACGAGGCCAAGGGTGCCAAACAGCAGATGTGGAATCCACACGGTGAACCAGGGCGGCAGGTGTCCGCCTTTGCCGAGATTGAGGCAGAGATTGTTCATGAACATGTAGATGAAGAAGATGAACACGCTGCCCGCAATGCCACCCACCGAACCCCGGCGTGAGTAGGCCACACCCAGCGGCGCGGCCACGAGCACCAACGCCATGGCCTGCCAGGGCATGGCCAAACGCTGCCAGAAGTGCGTGCGAAAGGGCGCGAGCTTGTCTTCCGCCGCTTTCGCATGGGCGCTCAGGTAGGAGACCAGCTCCGGCACACTCATGAAATCAGGCCGCAGCGCATAGCTCACAAGGCTCCAGGGCGTCTCCTCGATCCCGCTCACTTCCAGAACGCTTTGACCGTCTGCACCTTTGGGAAAGGGCCGGATGGATGCGAGATGGCCGTCTTGATAGATCATCTCCTCGCCATCATAAAAGCGCCAGCCGGTGCGTGGGGACCAGCCTGCGGTGGACGCTTTGATGGTGCGCGAGCGGCGGCCTTGGGCATCGACCTCGCGGATTTGAACTCCATGCATGCGCTCATGCCCGCTGCGCAGGGAAAAGGGAAAGGTGGCCACGTACCAGTTGCGGTGGGTCTGCTCATTTTGAAACATGATGCCGAACGCCATGATGGAATCCGCCGCATGCACGCTCATGCCGCGAACCTTCGCGTCGCGACCGCCTTCGGCACGCGGCCCCCAGTAGTAGCTGGCCGCCATGTTCAGCAGGCAGGCGTACACGCTGCAGACGAAGATCGGGCGCAGCACCCGCAGCAGGCTCTGGCCTGTGCCCAGCATGGAGATGAGCTCGTTGGCCTTCGACATGCGGGTGAGGGAGTACAGCACCGCCAGCAGCAGGGCCACCGGCAGGATCTGCGTGTACACAAAGGGGATCATCCCCAGATAAAAGGTGATCACCCGTACCACGCCGATTTTGGACTCCTGGAAGTCCTTCAGATTGTCCAGCAGATCCATGATGATCCACAGGGTGAAGAAGGACACGAAGCAGAACACCAGCGGATGCAGGAAGGTGCGCAGTGTGTAGCGCTCCAGGATGCCGATGCGCCGGTAGTAGTGCAGGGCAAAGGGAACCGAGAGGAACACCAGCGCGATGAACACGAGCTTGAAGGCAAAGGCCAGCGGCGCCGGCGGCTCGCCAATTTCCGTCATGTGCGAATGCGCGATGTAATCGACCAGATCACTCGCGATGGACCACACGGCCATGGAAACGGAGGCAATGCTGACCGGCAGCATCAGGCGGCGCAGATCGCCCCAGCGGCGCCAGATCACGATGAGCAGTACCGGCACACCCAGCCGGACCCAGAGGTTGAGATAAGGCAGCACTCTCGAGAGGATCAGAATGCCCTGCGGCACATCCATCTGCGCCACCTGCGCCTGCTGCAGTGCCGCATCTACCGCGTCATCCGGGTGCGTGCGGTGCCAGCCCATCAGCATGGAGATGATCAGCAGGGTGATGGCCACGGCAAAGGAACTCCGTCCCAAATAGGGGAGTTCACGCGCCTTTTGCCAGGATTGGATCACACGTTGCTGCCACTTCATGCCGTCAAGAGAGCCCTGAGAGTCGGTTAGAGCCGCCGATGCGTCAAGGCTGCACGGACCCCGGACAAAAAGAAGCCCGGAGCTTTGAACTCCGGGCTTCGAATTTTAAGACTGGTTGCAGGGGCCAGATCAGTTCACATCCAGGCACACGCCTTCGGTCGTGCTGCGAGCGAAGATTTTGCCATTGGCGAGGATCGGGTAGCTCCAGACCTTGCCATCGAGCACGTCTTTGCGCGCCACTTCCTTGTACTTGTCCGGCTTGGCCTCGACGACGACGATTTCGCCCTTGTCGCTGGTGGCGATGATCTTGTCTCCAGCGAGGATGACCTGGCCGGGGCCGAAGCCTTTTTCCGCCCATTTGTCTTCACCCGTGCGGATGTCCACGCAGGCCAGAGGGCCGGCGCCGTATTCCTTGAAGCTGAACATGCCGTAGAGGTAACCGTCTTTCACGACGGGGGTGCTCCAGTGGTTGAAGCACTGGTTTTCACGACGCCAGATCTGGGTCGCTTCGAGCTTGCCGCCGCTCTTGCTGATCTTGAACGCACCGGCACCCACGCCATAACCGGCGGAGCAGTACACGATGTCTTCAAACACCACCGGGGAGGCGGCGGTGCTCACTTTGTAGGGGAAGGGGGCACGCCAGATCACGCTGCCTTTTTGAGGATCCACGGCGACGAGGCCGGTCTGCGTGAAAAAGATGGCCTGGTGCACGCCGAGAATGTCTGCGAGCACCGGAGTGGCGTGGGTCATCTTGTCGTCTTCACCCTTCCACACGATCTTGCCGGTGTTCTTGTTCAGGCCGATGAGCGCCTGGCCTGCACCACCGCCAGCGAGGAGCAGCACGTCTCCGTCGATCACGGGAGAAGCAGCGTTTTCCCATTTGATCTGCACGCCGGCGTTGTCCTTCATCACATCGTGGCTCCAGACTTGCTTGCCTGAGGCGGCGTCGAAGCAGAAGACACCGAGCATGGAGTCAATGACATAAACTTTGCCAGCATTGACCACGGGGGTGGAGCGGGAGCCGTCGCCGCCTTTGTTGTCAGGCGTACCGGAGTCACCGCCGCCGGTGTATTTGGGAACGATGCTGAGCGGCTTGCTCCACAGTTGCTTGCCGGTCTTTTCATCGAGGCAGACGATGGTTTCACCGCTGTTGCCGTCGCTTTCGCCCGTGACGAGCGTGTACACCTTGCCACCTGACTCAGCAAAGGAGCTGAAGCCGAGATTGGTGGGTGATTTCCAGACCTGCTTGAGGCTCCATTTGGCATTGGCCAGGGCGGGGACGACGCCATTGCCGGAAGGACCCCGGAAGGTGCCCCAGTCGGTGGATTCAGCAGAGAAGGCAGTCGTGGCCAGTGCCAGACCGAGTACGGTGGTGAGATGAGTGCGTGTCATGGGAAAGAAATGGAACGAGTGACGCCGTGGGGCTCTTTCGGTACAACGCAGCCCGCACAGCATCTGCTTGCACGATTCGGCGTTACTCCGTGGGCCTGCGGGAGCGTGGCTCGCGCGTCACAGTATCGCCGGTGCCTGCGCTGGTCACGAAGGGACCGTCCGCCATCGGTGCGGTCTTGGTGAAGCCCACGTCGGGCATGTCGCTGGGCTTGCCTTCGAGCGGGAAGTCTTTGCGCAGCGGGTGGAACGGATAGCCCTCCCACATGAGGATGCGGCGCATGTCGGGATGGCCGCTGAACTTGATGCCCATCATGTCGTACACCTCGCGCTCATGCCAGTTGGCGGTGGGCCAGATGTCACTGACGGTGGGGACTTCCACATCCTCAGCCACAGCGGCGCGCACACGCAGGTGCTGCAGATGGCCGTAGCCATAGAGCTCATACACCATCTCAAAGCGCGGCTCCTTGCCCATGTAATCAAGGCTGGAGACATCCACGAGGTAGTCGAAATTCAGTTCATCGCGGCAGTACGCGAGCAGCGGCTTGGCGTTGGTGAGCTTGACGACGAGCGTGTGTTCGCCACGAAACTCCTTCGTTTCCAGCACGGCATCACCGAATTTCTGCTTCAGGGCTTCAACCATTTGGGCGGCATTCATGGTCGTGAAAAATTAAGCGGTGAGTTCGGCCAGGAGTTCCTTCTTCTGCTCAGTGAAGGAGTGCTCGGTTTCGATCTTGCGCTGCAGACGCATCATGCCTTCAAGCAATGCTTCGGGGCGTGGAGGGCAGCCGGAGATGTAAACGTCCACCGGAATGAGTTGATCGATGCCCTGGAGCACCGCGTAGCTGCGGTACATGCCGCCGCTGGAGGCGCAGGCGCCCATGGCGATGCACCACTTCGGCTCCGGCATCTGGTCCCACACGCGCTTCACCGCGAGGGCCATCTTGTAAGTCACGGTGCCGGCCACGATCATCACATCGGCCTGGCGGGGGGAGAAACGCATCACTTCCGCACCGAAGCGGCTCAAGTCATAACGGCTGCAGGCAGCGGCCATCATTTCGATGGCGCAGCAGGCGAGACCCATCGGCATCGGCCACATGGAGTTCTTGCGCATCCAGTTGATGGCGGCGTCCATCTTGGTGAAGATGATATTGCCTTCGACTTTCGAGTCGTAAGCAGCAACGGAGGTATCAGCGGGAGCGACCATGGGAGTCAGAGTATTTTGGGACCTTGAGAATTACGCCCCCTGCGCAGGGGCGGCAATCAGATTGTGAAACTTTTCACAAGCTGGCGGAAGGAGTCAGAGTGCAGGCGCTGGTGTCTTCTTCCTGGCTTCATCCGCCGTTTTTTTCAAGACATCGGCCCCAAACCGCCGGGTAATCTCCGCCCCCATGATTTCGTTGTAGCCTTTGGCATGGCCAATCAAGCGATCGCTTACGACGCACCCGGCCACCCTTTGGAATTCGATGCCATACCGCTCCTTCATTGTCCGCTCGTACGTCTTTTCCCACGGTGCTGGCGGAAACCCCATGGTCTCCACTCTGAGTTTGTCCGACTGCAGATCCTTCCGCGCATCTGCACGGCCTTTAAGTTCTCCAAGCCAGGAGCCGTGAACGGAAGCACAGGCACAAAGGACCAGAACACTGACGCCCAAAGCAATTTTCAGGAGAGACATGCGGCACACCATGGCACGCGCTTCTTGATTCACCACTTGGAGAATTCGCTGAGGAGCTGTGCCCCAATTGTGCCAAGTGCCAGCGCAAGTGTGCCACATTTTGGCACTTTGGCACAATTATTGACTCATTGATAATTGTGCCAATAACTCATTATATCACTCACAATCAATACATTGAGTCTCAAAAATCCCACTTGGCACACATCTAGCCAAGTAAGAAGCACCAAAACCCTCAGTATCTCTTTCCCCCCAACCCCAAAATCATGAGCAAAATCCTCGGCATTGACCTCGGCACCACCAACTCCTGCATGGCCGTCCTTGAAGGCGGCAAAGCAACGGTGCTCGAAAACAGCGAAGGCGCACGCACGACGCCTTCCATCGTCGCCTTCACCAAGAGCGGCGAACGCGTCGTCGGTCAGGCTGCCAAGCGCCAGGCCGTCACCAATCCCCGCAACACCGTCTTCTCCGTGAAGCGCCTCATGGGCCGCAAGTTCGTGGAACTCACCGAAGCCGACAAGCGCATGCCCTACAAGATCGTGGCTGCCGCCAATGGCGACGCCCACGTGCAGGTCGAAGTCGGCGGCGAAACGAAAGTTTACAGCCCTCAGGAAGTCAGCGCGATGATCCTGGCCAAGCTGAAGGCCGACGCAGAAGCCAAGCTCGGCGAAACGATCACGGAAGCCGTCATCACCGTTCCCGCTTACTTCAACGACAGCCAGCGCAACGCCACCAAGGCCGCTGGTGAAATCGCCGGCCTCAACGTGCGCCGCATCATCAATGAGCCGACCGCAGCCGCCCTGGCCTACGGCCTCGACAGCAAGTCGGACGAAAAAGTCGCCGTGTATGACCTTGGCGGTGGTACCTTCGACATCTCCGTGCTCGAAATCGGCGACGGCGTCTTCGAAGTGCTCGCCACGGACGGCGACACCCACCTTGGTGGTGACGACTGGGACAACACCCTCATCACCTGGATCGTCAACGAATTCAAAACCGACAGCGGCATCGACCTCAGCGGCCAGCCTGACGCGCTTCAGCGCATCAAGGAAGAAGCTGAAAAGGCCAAGATCGCCCTCAGCTCCAGCCAGAGCTACGACCTGAATCTCCCCTTCATCACCGCCGACGCCTCCGGGCCGAAGCACATCATGAAGACCCTCACCCGCGCCAAGATGGAGCAGCTCACGGACAGCCTGTTCGAGCGCACCATCAAGCCCGTCCGTGACTGCCTTGCCGCCGCCAAACTCGACGCCAGCAAGATCGACGAACTCGTGCTCGTGGGTGGTATGACCCGCATGCCGAAGGTCGTTGAGACCGCGAAGAAACTCGCCGGCAAAGACCCGCATCAGGGCGTGAACCCGGACGAAGTCGTCGCCATCGGCGCTGCCATCCAGGGCGGTGTGCTTAAAGGTGACGTCAAAGACGTGCTCCTCCTCGACGTGACCCCGCTCACCCTCTCCATCGAGACGGCAGGCGGCGTGGCCACCCCGATGATCCCGCGCAACACCACCATTCCGAAGAAGCACAGCCAGGTGTTCTCCACCTACAGCGACAACCAGCCCGGCGTGGAAATCGTCGTCCTGCAGGGCGAGCGCCCGATGTCCCGCGACAACAAGACGCTCGGCACCTTCAAGCTCGACGGCATCCCACCAGCCCCACGCGGCGTGCCACAGGTCGAAGTGACCTTTGACATCGACGCCAACGGCATCCTGCACGTCAGCGCCAAGGAAAAGGTCAGCGGCAAAGAGCAGAAGATCTCCATCCAGGGCAGCTCCGGCCTCAGCCAGGAAGAGATCGAAAAAGCCAAGCGCGATGCTGAAGAGCACGCCGACGAAGATTTGAAGCGCAAGGAAGCCGTGGAAGTGAAGAACAAGGCGGAAGGCCTCAGCTTCGAGATCGAGAAACAGCTCAAGGAGTGGGAAGAAAAAGTCCCAGCCGACCAGCTCGCCCCGATCAAGGACAAGCTCACCAGCTTGAAGTCCGCCGTCGAATCCGGTGACACCGACAAGATGAAGGCCCAGACCGAAGAACTCGAAAAACTCTTCGCCGCCGCCTACCAAGCCGCTGCCGCCGCAGGCGCAACCGCCGGAGCCCCCGGTGGCATGCCCGACATGAGCGGAATGGGTGGCGCAGCCCCTGAGGCTGGTGCTTCGGAAACGAAGTCCCAGGACAAGGGCAAGGTCGTCGATGCCGACTTCGAAGTCGTGGACAAGGACAAGTAATTGATCACGAGAATGTTTGGAACGACGACAGCAAAGGCAGCGTTTGGAATGGCGACGAATAGTCGCCATTCCGGTCGCACCGTGGCTGTGAAAGCGTCGGCGTTTTCCATCTCAACCCCAATGTCACGATGAGTTTGGAAGCGCTCAAGGAACTGTCTGCACTTGATGGGGAGGCCAAGGGCCTCCTCGCGAGGCATGATGAGCTCCTGCTGAAGATGCGCCGCACCTTTCTCAACAAGATCGTGGAATGCTTCACCGGGCTGACCGAGGCCGAGGGCTTCCGCATCACACGGGATCCCATGGGTGCCACCGCCCGGCTCTCTGAGACGGAGCTGGTGATCAGCTGCACGGACCCCTCCCACACGCTGGTGGATTCCCAGGCAAAGTATTCGGTGACCTGCTCGCTGGCCCAGAACCGCGCCTACGGCATCCTGCTGTGCCGCCAGCCGCTGGTGCAGTTCACCAATCAAAGCGCCGACACGAACGACCAGATCACCAACAAGAAGCTGGAGATCGAATATCTGAAGTCGCTGATCGAAAACCAAGGCGGTGATCAGTGGTTCGTCATGGGCCGCATGGAGAACACCTCCGACATCCGCGGCATGACCGGAGTGCTGGGCTCTCCCTATGAGTCCTTCCAAACCTTCGACCTCGCTGTGAAAACGGCGCTGCGTGAAATCTCCAACGCAGCCATTGCCCCCCGCGCCGCATGAAGACGAACACCCTTCTCATCATGACGGCACTGGCGCTCGCCTCCTGCGGCAAATCGCCCGAGGCTGCCAAGACTTCTGAAACACCCGTGGCTCCGAAGCCTGCGGCTGTTTCTGACTCGAAGATCGAGTCAGAAATTTCCAGTGCCCTGACGCCTGAGACGAACGCCTCCCCCGCAGACAATGCTTTGAAGAGCGAAGCGGACAGCATCATCGCACAGTACCCCGGCAAGACCGCCACCGAGCTGCTGAACACGCCAGAAGTGAAGGACAAGCTGGCCGTGGCGATGAAAAAACTCGGCAACGATCCCGTGCTGCTGAAGCGCGTGAACTCCACGGTGGATCTCGCCGCACAAATCAAAGGTCTTGAAGGTGCTGCGAAGCTTGACCTGGACATGAAAGGCTACGATCAGGCACGCACCTCACGCATGCTGCAGTCTGTGCTCTCCGAAGAGCCGCAGCGCATCGTGGACTTCCTCGTCAGCGAAATCGGCGAGGCAGCCCCGGATCTCAGCTATGGCGGCCTGGAGCGCGCTCCGAACGGCGTCGCCATCGTCCCCAACACAATTCCGGCGCCAGCCGCTGCGGCACCGCCCACCGACCCCGAATGAATTTCCGCCCGGCCAGCCGGCACACCAACTCGTGTGACAGCAGGCCGGGCAGACAACCCGAACCAAACCAGAACCAGAAACCCTCAAAGCACAAACCAGACCAACTATGGCCACCTCCATCACACCCCTCGGACGCCGCGTCCTCGTCAAGCGTTCCACCAGCGAAGAAAAGACCGCCGGCGGCATCTTCCTTCCCGACACCGCCAAAGAAAAGCCACAGGAAGCTGAAGTGCTCGCCCTTGGCACCGGCAAGGACGACGAAGGCAAAGACGTGTCCACCCTCTTCACCGTGAAGAAGGGCGACAAAGTCCTCATCTCCAAGTACGGCGGCACGGAAGTGAAGCTCAACGGCGATGACGTCCTCATCATCAACGAAACCGACATCCTCGGCATCATCGGCTAATCCCCCCCTCAAACCCCACCTCAACTCACACTACTTAAACAGATATGGCTAAACAACTCTACTTCGACGAAGCCGCCCGTCAGGCACTCCTCCGCGGCGTCACCAAGCTGGCTCGCGCCGTCAAGGCCACTCTCGGCCCTGCAGGTCGCAACGTCATCCTTGAAAAGAAATTCGGCAGCCCAACGATCACCAAGGACGGCGTCACCGTCGCCAAGGAAATCGAGCTTCCAGATGCTTATGAAAACATGGGCGCCCAGCTCATCAAGGAAGTCTCCTCCAAGACCTCCGACATCGCTGGTGACGGCACCACGACCGCAACGGTCCTGGCTGAAGCCATCTACGCAGAAGGTCTCCGCAACGTGACCGCCGGCGCCAACCCGATCTCGCTTCAGCGCGGCATCATGAAGGCCACTGAGGCCATCGTCGCCAAGCTCAAGGAAATCTCCACCCCCGTCAAGGACAGCAAGGAAGTGGCCCAGGTCGCAACCGTGTCCGCCAACTGGGACTCCAGCATCGGCAACATCATCGCCGAAGCCATGGACAAAGTGGGCAAGGAAGGCACCATCACCGTCGAAGAAGCCAAGTCCATCGAAACGACCCTCGAAGTCGTCGAAGGCATGCAGTTCGACAAGGGCTACCTCTCCCCTTACTTCGTCACCAATCCGGAGACGATGGAGTGCAACCTTGAGAACGCCTACATCCTCATCAACGAGAAGAAGGTCAGCAATCTGAAGGACATGCTGCCTCTGCTTGAGAAGGTCGCTCGCTCCGGCAAGCCCCTCCTCATCATCGCTGAAGACGTCGAAGGTGAAGCCCTTGCCACCCTCGTGGTGAACAAGCTGCGCGGCACCCTCAACATCGTGGCCGTCAAGGCTCCTGGCTTCGGCGACCGCCGCAAGGCCATGCTCGAAGACATCGCCATCCTCACCGGCGGCCGCTGCATCACCGAAGACCTTGGCATCAAGCTTGAGAACATCGAGCTCGCTGACCTTGGCCGTGCCAAGCGCATCACCATCGGCAAGGAAAACACCGTCATCGTCGAAGGCGAAGGCGGCAGCGAAGCCATTGCAGGCCGCGTTTCCCAGATCAAGAACCAGATCAACGAAACCACCAGCGACTACGACCGTGAGAAGCTCCAGGAGCGTCTTGCCAAGCTCGCAGGCGGCGTCGCCGTCATCAACGTCGGTGCTGCCACCGAAACTGAGATGAAGGAAAAGAAAGCCCGCGTCGAAGACGCCCTGCACGCCACCCGTGCAGCCGTCGAAGAAGGCATCGTTCCTGGGGGCGGCGTCGCCCTCATCCGTGCTCAGGCTTCCATCGGTGACCTCGGCCTTACCGGCGACGAGAAGACCGGTGCTGAAATCGTCGCACGTGCGATCGAAGCTCCTCTTCGTCAGCTTGCTGCCAACGCAGGCATCGAAGGCGCGCTCGTCGTTGCTGAAGTCAAGAAAGGCACCGGCAACCACGGCTACAACGTCGCCACCGGCGTGTATGAAGACCTCATCAAGGCAGGTGTCGTTGACCCAGCCAAGGTGACCCGCAGCGCTCTCCAGAACGCAGCCTCCATCTCCGGCCTCCTCCTCACCACCGAATGTCTGATCTCCGACATTCCGAAGGAAGAAGCAGCTGACGCAGGCGGCCACGGCCACGACCACGGCGGCATGATGTAATCGTAAGCGGGACATTCCTGTCCCGTCCCCAATTTGACCGCTGCGTGACCCAACCCACGCGGCGAATCAAAACCCAAAACCCCCACGCGGCCCGGAAGCAATTCCGGGCCGCTTTTTTGTACTCGTCTTGGAACGATAATTTCGTAGATGTCCGTCGTCTCAATTCCTATCACGATGAAAATCCACAACGCCCTCCGCCATCTCTCCATTCTCGCCGTTGCACTGGTGCTTGCCAGCTGCGCCACCCACACGCCGCGTGCCGTCTACGTCACGCCTCTCACGGCGGTCATCAGCCAGGGAGACAGCGTCACCACGCAAGTGAGCAGCACGGACGCACGCATGTCTGAAGAAGAACGCCAGATGCTCGGAGACCGGATCACCCAGGCGGTGCAGACTCTGGCACAGCCCGGCTCGGGAACGCCAGGCCGCTATGAACTCGTGGTCAACATCACCCGCTACACCAAAGGCAGCGGCTTCGTGCGCACCGCGATGCCTGGCATGGGGCAGATGCATCTGGATGGTGTGGTGACGGTTTATCAAATGCCGAAGCGGGTGCCCGTCGGTCAGTTCATCATCAACAAAGCCTTCGCCATCGGCGGCCTTTACAGCCTGGCGGTGAACATGAACACCATTGCAAATACCTACGCCCAAGCAGTCGCGAAGACGGTGTGCCAGGTGCGATAGGAGATGGTTGTGCAATCACGAATGAGTAAATCCGAATGACTAAAGAATGACGAAGCACTAACTAGCAGTGCGGTGAATGCATTGGCCGGAATGCAGCGTGTTTAGTTTAGAACGCGTTGGGAGTTCACTCCGCCCTTCGAGCTTCGTCATTGGTCATTATTTCGTCATTCGGATTTACTCATTCGTCATTTGGCTGGTTCCATGCCCGGGCGATTTTTCGCGTAAAGCTAAAATCTACCGCGAGGACGCATGCGCTCCGGCGTTCCCATGGGGTCATGATCCGCCCCTTCGTCCTGCTCCTTGCCGCCTGCGTACTCTCCACCGCCGCCGCGGGTCAGCCCAATCTCATTTTCATTCTCAGCGATGACCTCGCACAGGGAGATCTGGGCTGCTACGGGCAGAAGCTGATTCAGACGCCCAACCTCGACCGCATGGCAAAGGAGGGCACCCGATACCTGCAGGCCTACAGCGGCACGAGTGTGTGTGCGCCTTCGCGTTCATGCCTGATGACCGGTCTGCACACCGGCCACTGCCCGATCCGTGCGAATCGCGAAATCGGTGCGGAAGGCCAGAAGCCGCTGCCAGCGGGCACGATCACCGTGGCGCAGATTTTGCATGATGCGGGCTATGCCACCGCCTGCATGGGGAAGTGGGGCATGGGCATGTTCGACACCACCGGGAGCCCGCTCAAACTCGGCTTTGACCACTTCTACGGCTACAACTGCCAGCGCCACGCGCACAGCTACTTCCCCACCTACCTCTACAACAACGACCAGCGCTTCGATTTGCCCGGCAACACCGGCAAAGGCGTGGGCAAAACCTACGCGCAGCAGCTCATCTCCGATGAAGTCGTGCGCTGGGTGCGCGAGCACAAGTCTAGTCCCTTCTTCCTCTATTACTCGATCACGCTGCCGCACGGCAACTTCGAGATCGACGACCAGGGCCTCTACAAGGACAAGCCGTGGACTGAGATGCAGAAGAACTACGCCGCCATGGTCACACGCCTGGACAGCGATGTGGGCCGCCTGCTCAACACGCTCAAAGAATGCGGCATTGATGACAACACCCTCGTGATGACGGCAGGTGACAACGGTTCGTCCTTTGATCCCAAGTCCGAAATGGGGAAGCTCTTTGAGCAGGCCTCCAACGGCCTGCGTGGCTACAAGCGCGGCCTGTATGAAGGTGCGCTGCGGCAGGCCGCACTGGCACGCTGGCCCGGTCAGGTGCCTGCCGGACGCGTGACAAATGAGCCTTGGGCATTCTGGGATTTCCTGCCCACCGCCGCCGAACTCGCCGGCGCGAAGATTCCTGCCGCCTGCAAGACCGACGGCCTCTCGCTGGTCTCCTTCCTCAAAGGCGGCCCGGCACCGCAGCGCGATCACTTTTACTGGGAACTGCACGAAGGGGCCTCACTGCAGGCGGTACGCTTTGGCGACTGGAAAGCCGTGCGCAACGGCCCAGAGAGTCCCATCGAACTCTACGACCTCAAGGCCGATGCGGCAGAGACGCATGACCTCGCCAAAGAGAAGCCCGATCTCGTGGCCAAAGCCGCCGCGCTGATGGAGTCCTCCCGCACGGCTGATCCCGACTGGCCGCTGGTTCAGAAGCGGGCAGGGAAGGGCAAGAAGAAGAAACCCTGAGCCCAACGGCGCTGCTTTTACATCCTTCTGCGTTTGGGTATTTGTGCCTGCTATGAGCCTTTTAGAGGGAAGAGAAGAATTCCATGTGCGCTTCCCTAAACATCCATTTACAGTGGTTCCAAACTTAAAAATTTAGAGAGCGAGAAGGGCAATATTTTGAAATTCTATAGGATTGAGAGTGAAGAAGACTTGATTATTTATGGGAATTTTAATATGTTTGACTTTGCATGAGCCTTCAAACATCCAACGCCACTCTACCGCCCGGCCTGCCTGTTCGCTCTGGAGACCTTTTCGCCAATGAGCTGGCCGCGCTGGTGCAGGACATTCAGCGCACCCGGGAGTGGTTTAACCATCGGCTCGATGCCCAACTCGCGTCCTTGAGGCAGCTCTGTGCCGCCACGCATGCGGAGGAGTCGAAGTGCACCCACTCGATGGCCACTCTGTTTGAAGCACCGCGTCCCGTGACGCTGCCAGTTGCGGTGGAACCGACTCTCTCGACAGTCACATCGGCTCCCACAGCACCGGCTCCTGCCGTGCTGCCACCTCAGGCGCCCGTTAAAGCGGTTTCAGCCGTGCATCAGGCGATCATCCTGCCACCGACTTTGACGGCGACGCTCGACCCGCAGCTCGAACAAGCGACGCTGCATGAACTGAACAACGCCCTGACACGCGCGTTTTCAGAAATCTCCGCCCGCGGCGGAATGATCAGCTGATTTTTGCCTCCGCAGAAATTATCGGCGAAGATTCTTTGGCAAACTCTGCCCATGAGGCAACGTACAAAAGTGCTCCTCATGAATACCATTATCACCGACCCTGCCGCTTCATCCCGGCGCGAATTTCTCAAAACCACCACGAAGACCGCCGCTGGTCTGTCCGTGCTCTCCGGAATCACCCTTCCCAATGTGCATGCCGCTGGCAGTGATGAAATCCGCACGGCTTTGATCGGTTGCGGTGGCCGTGGCACCGGTGCTGCAAGCAATGCCATGGGCATCCAGAAGCGTGTGACCCGCCTCGTGGCGATGGCGGACGTTTCCGAAAAACGCCTCAAGGGCAGCTTTGAAGCGCTGAGCACCAAGCACCCCGACCGCATGTCCGTGTCTGAAGACGCGAAGTTCATCGGCTTCGACGCTTACAAGCACGCCATCGACTCGCTGCGCAAAGGCGACGTGGCCATCTTCACCACGCCGGTGGCCTTCCGCTGGGTGCACTTCAAATACGCCATCGAGAAGGGTGTGAACATCTTCATGGAAAAGCCGATCTGCACCGACGGCCCCACCGCACGCCGCCTGCTGGCGCTGAATGAAGAGGCCAAGAAGAAGAATCTCAAAGTCGGCGTGGGCCTCATGTGCCGCCACTGCCGCGTCCGTGGCGAACTCTTCAACCGCATTCAGGACGGTGAGATCGGCAATCTCCTCATGATGCGCGCCTACCGCATGCAAGGTCCCGTGGGTTCCGCCTTCACGCTGCCACGCGATCCGAAAGTGGACACCAGCGAACTGCAGTGGCAGATCCAGCGCTTCCACAGCTTCCTCTGGGCAAGCGGCGGCGGCTTCAGCGACTTCAACATCCACAACATCGACGAAGCCTGCTGGATGAAGAACGACTGGCCGGTGGAAGTGCAGGCCAGCGGCGGCCGCAGCGACCGCGGTGACTACATCGATCAGAACTTCGACCACTACAGCTGCGAATACACCTTCAAAGACGGCGCCAAGCTCTTCCTCGAAGGCCGCACCGCCATCGGCACGCACAACCAGTTTGCCACCCAGGTGCATGGCACGAAGGGCAGCGCCATCGTCTCCACCGCCGGTCACTTCCCCTCCAAGGCGATGACCTTCAACAGCCAGAAGATGCAGCGTTCCAACATCATCTGGCGCGGCAAGCAGCCGGAGCCGAATCCGTATGACCTCGAGTGGCAGGACCTCATCGACGCCATCATTGCCGACAAGCCTTACAATGAAGTGGAGCGCGGCATCAAGTCCAGCGTCACCACCGCCATGGGCCGTGCCGCCGCGCACACCGGCCAGGTCGTTCGCTACGATGACTACATCAACAGCGCGTTCGAGTTCGCTCCAGGCGTGGACAAGCTGACCAACGACGGTCCTGCGCCGCTCATCGCTGATGCGAACGGCAAGTACCCTGTGCCACAGCCTGGTATCCTCAAAGACCGCGAGTACGCCATGGAGCCACAGGCCAATCCCTTCCCCCTCATCCCCATGCCTCCAGCTCCCACCGAGGAGCCGCTGTCTCCGCCTGAACGGCCGAAAGCCGCTGCGAAGAAGAAAGAAGCCAAGAAGGCCTGAGACTGAGGAACACACCGTCTGCTCAACCGCTGCCCTTCACGGGGCGGCGGTTTTTTTGTGCGCATGCCGGAGGATAGGCCTCCGGCCTGTCAACGGATCGAGGCGTCCCGCCTTTGATTGGATCTAAGGCTGGAAGCCCCAGTCCGTACTCAGGCCAGAGGCCCAACCTCCGCACGCGAAAGCGCGGTCACTCCATCAGCGAATGCAGGTACTCCTCCAGATTTGTGTAGCCGTCATGATCCGTGTCATCTGGTGCCGCACCGCTGGCCAGCTTCGGATAGCCGCCCACCTGCACGGGTGAATGAATCATCGAGCCTGTACCGCTTTTCACTTAGATGACGATGCGTGCATCCACAACATCGCGTTTGGGCCGCGTGTCACCAGCGCGTGCGAGCACGGCTGCGAAGGCGGTGTTCATCGTTCATGTTCAACACGCTGTGAGTCCCCGAGTTGCAGCATGAGTCTTGGCTCCCGTTTAAATCGCCGCCCGATATAGCACCCCTCAATTCGTCTTAAGAAGCTAAGATAGAGCTGAGACAGATCTGAATGTCTACTTAGGCGCTAAACTCAGACAATTGAATTAGCCTCTGTGCGTGGACAAACAAGAGGATGACGCCCCAATACCAGAATCTCTGAGTGACACGCCCGAAGCCGAATGTGTGCGGCAGCTGTTCGGGCGCAGGCACTGGATGAAACTGGGTATGTGGGGTGCCTTGGGCACGATTGGAGGAGGTATGGGCTACTACATGGCGCCTCCTGCAATCGTGCCATTGTATTTCAATGGCGTTTATGCCTTCGCGCATGAAAGCCACCCTGCG
>NZ_JBIPNG010000040.1:0-25334 GCF_044373815.1 Prosthecobacter sp.
GCTGTTTGCCGTGGTGACGGCACGTCCTTCGTTCCACCAGAGCAGAACGATCGTCACGGGAATGACAATGATGCCAAACAGAATGCCTTTGATCGATTCGCCAATCCGGCTGAACCAGCCTTGTGATGTCACTTCAGTGTAGGAGTCAGCCATGGAAATATATTTGGGTAAGGTATTTAAAATGAAGCAGAAATCAGATACGACCTCCATTTTTTTCTTCCACACGAAAATACCGGAACCAGTGACAAGGCGGCAAGAATCCGCCTCAGCTTCGTTTGTTAGTCTCTACCCCATGAAAACGCGCCTCCTTTTCCTCCTGCTCGGTAGTTCAGCGCTCGCTGCTGACCCGAACGTCAAGCCCGACGCCGTCGCTGGTAATGAGGCCGTGAAGAAGATCATGGAAACGCGCCCCGGACGCGGTGTGATGCGCGATGACACACCGCCCACGCCGCCCGAGGAGGCGCTGAAGAAATTCAAAACACGCAGCGATGTCGTCATCGATCTCATGGCCGCCGAGCCGGTGGTGGAACAGCCGCTGTATGTGAGCTGGGACTCCAAGGGCCGAATGTGGGTCACGCAGTACCGCCAGTATCAGTTCCCTGCCGGGCTGAAGATCATCAGCTATGACCAGCATCTGCGCGCCAAGTTTGACAAAGTGCCGCTGCCGCCGCCACGGGGTGAAAAGGGGGCGGACAAGATCACCGTCTTTGAAGACACGGATGGTGACGGCTTTTTCGACAAGCATGAGGACGTCATCACCGGCCTGAACATCGCCAGCGCCGCGCTGCATGGCATGGGGCGCATCTGGGTGCTGAATCCCCCTTACCTGCTCAGCTACGCGGATGCTGACTTTGACGCGAAGCCTGACTCTGACACACCCGAGGTGGAGCTCAGCGGCTTCGGCCTGGAAGACACGCACAGCGTCGCCACGAATTTGCAATGGGGCATGGACGGCTGGCTCTACGGCGCCAACGGCAGCACCACCACCGGGAACGTCAGCAGCGCCAACACCAAGAATGTGAAATGGGAGGGCCAGTGCATCTGGCGTTATCATCCGAAGAAGAAGACCTTCGAAATTTACGCCGAGGGCGGCGGCAACACCTTCAGCCTCGACTTCGACAGCAAGGGCCGCCTGTTCTCCGGCACGAACGGTGCCACGCGCGGCATGCACTACGAGCAGGGCAGCTACGGCATCAAAGGCTGGGGCAAGCACGGCCCGCTCACCAATCCGTATGCGTTTGGCTGGTTCGAGCACATGCAGCATCAGGGCGACAACAAACGCTTCCCGCAGGCCTTCACCGTCTATGAAGGCGGCCTGCTCGGCAGTGCCTATGAGGGCAAAATCATCGCTCCGAACGCGCTGCATAATCTTGTCTATGTGAGTGAGCGCATCGCTGACGGCTCCACTTTCCGCACCAAGGATGAGGAAAACCTCCTCAGCACTCCGGACCGCTGGTTCCGCCCCGTGTGGGCCGGTGTGGGCCCGGATGGCGGCTTCTACATGGCCGACTGGTACGACACGCGTCTGAGCCACGTCAGCCCCATCGATGACTGGCATAAGACCAGCGGCCGCATCTACCGTGTGCGGCCTGCCGCAGGTGCGCCGAAGCTGAAGCCGTTTGATTTGAGCAAGGCGAGCGGGGATGAGCTGCTCGGTTATTTGAGCCATCCGAACGAATGGTTCCGGAAGCAGGCTATTCATGAAATCGAATGGCGTCATCTCACCGAACTCGGTCCCAAGCTCAAAGCGATGCCGCAGTCGCTTGAAACGCTGTGGGCATTGGATGCGCTCGGGCTGGCTGATGACCCGCCTTTCACCAGCAGTGATCCTTACATCCGTCGCTGGTGCGTGAAGATGGTGGGTGAGGAAAACCGCAATGCGGATGCCCTTCTGAAAACAGCCAAAGAAGAGAAGCATCCCGAAGTGCGCGCCCAGATCCTGGCCACGGCCAAAAAGCTGCCAGCCCAGTCCGCACTTCCATTGCTGTGGGCCGGCGATGCGGAAGACATCAGCGGCCATCTGCCGCTGCTGGCATGGTGGGCTCTGGAGTCCAAGGCTGAGAAAGAACGCGCTGCCGTCTTCGCTTTCCTCAAGAGCGACACCGCCTTCCTCAAGACCAACCTCTTCCGCGACAACCTCGCTGAGAAGCTCGCAAAACGCTATGCGCTGGCGGGTGGCGAAGAGAACTTCCAGTCCTGCGCGGATCTGCTCGCGCTGACAAACGACGAAGCCCTGCGTGGCAAGTTCATCGCTGGCATCGCCTCCGCCTTTGAAGGCGCGGAAATGCCGAAGCTGCCGGAGTCGCTCACGAAGGCGCTCAATGATTACATGGCGAAGCAAAGCGGCGGGGATCTCACTCTCGCGCTGCGCAGTGGCAGCGCGGATGCGCTGAAGAGCGCGCTGAAACTGCTGGAAGACAAAAAGGCAAGCAGCACCGCCCGCATCGCCATCGCGAAAACGCTGGCTGAACTCGGCAAACAGGAAGCGGTGATGCCGATGGTGAACATTTTGAAAGCCACCAACCCGCCGGGCCTGAAGCGCGGCATTCTCCAGGCAGCGGCCAAGTTTGATGACAAACGCATCCCCGAAGCCCTGCTGCTTGGCTGGGAGGCTCAAATCGCCGGAGACAAGGCTTTGCGCGAAGACGCGCTACGAGTGATGGCCGGGCGCAAGGAGTGGGCGCAGATTTTGGTGAGTTTTGTGAATGAGTGGAAGATCCCCGCCAAGCACTTCACCGTGGACATCGTGCGCCAGCTCAGCCTGCACAAAGACCCGGAGATTGATGCGGCCATCGACAAGCACTGGAAGGGCCTGCTGGCCACCGGTCCAACGCCTGAAAAGAAGAAGGAAGCCGAGCGTATCAAGGCCGTGCTCAAAACCGGCCTGGGCAATGCCGAGAAAGGCAAGATCCAGTTCATGGCGCGCTGCGTCATCTGCCACAAGCTCTTTGGTGAAGGCGGCCAGATCGGCCCCGAACTCACCGGCTATGACCGCAGCAACGCCGACTTCTGGCTGGACAACCTCTTCATGCCCAGCATGGAAATCCGCGAGGGCTTCGGCGCTTACATCGTGAAAACAAAGGGTGGCCAGATCCTCACCGGCCTCATGGATGCGCAGGACGCCAAGGGCATCGTCATCAAAGACATGGCCAACAACAAAACCGCGCTCAAACAAACCGACATCGAATCCATGACCGCCTCCCCCATTTCCCTGATGCCCGAAGGCCTCACCACCGGCATGAGCGATGCGGATCTGAAGGACTTCTTTGCGTATCTGATGAAGCGGTAAACCGATCCCAAAGGGTTCGCAAAACCAATTTGAAATGCGGCGCGTTGGCTGCCCGCGATCGCAGCATCGTGTAAAATTCTAGGCCGGATAGAAAATTAATATCCTCACATATTAATTATAACTCACTGCGTTGATAAAAAGAAGTGGCAAGCCTCAGTGAGTTGAAGCAGCATATGAAAGTTGTCATTTTATTAGGCGGCGCGCTCATAAACTCCTATTCTCTTTTACTCCGGGACGCACCAGAGACGGAAATCCGTAATGAAACTGCAGTCCCGATGTGAACTTCTTCTGATTCTTTTCTAACCCCACAGACCATGCCCACACCACCACGCATCTATACAACGACGGACTGGAACGCCAAGACGGTCACGACGAATTTCAAACGTAGCGCGGCGAAAGGAATCGTCATTCACAACACCGAATCGGCGAACCGCGCGGCCAGCACGGGCACGGCGGAGGAGAAGGCGGCCTTTGCCTTGGCACGCTCAATTCAGACCCATCACATGAAGGACAACGGCTGGTCGGACACCGGCCAGCATTTCACAGTGAGCCGGGGCGGTTTGCTCCTGGAAGGACGCACTGGATCGGCGGCCTCTGCTCGCAAGGGCGAGGTCGTGAGTGGTGCGCATGCGTCCGGCGTGACCAAATACAACGAGACATTCTTCGGCATCGAGGTGGAGGGAGACAACCGGGCCAGCTACGAAGTGACGGCCCCGGAATGGGATGCTCTGGTGGAGTTGTGCGCGTGGTTGTGCCGCTGGGGCGGCCTTACTCCCGACAAGAACACAATCACCGGGCACATGGACGTTCTGGCGGGCCACACGGACTGCCCAGGAAAACTGGAGGGCAAGCTGGCCGACTTGCGGAAGGCCGTCGCGGCCAAGCTTGCGACGCTAACTGACGCTGTTCCGCTCACCGATAGCGTGAAGCTGAGCAAAAAGCCGGGGCAGATCGCCACGGTGCAGGATTCTTCCGGCAAGACAGTGAAAGTGTACCAAGTGGCCGGTGAAACGGCCTTCTTCTATCTTGCCGCGCTGTCGGTAGATGCGGACGGCTCGCCACGCGCCTATCACCCGAATGATTATCCAGTGGATAAGCACAAGGGCCTGGACAATCCAGCGCACGGAGGAAAACCCGGCAACTGGTGGGCGCTCGCCACAGACACTGACAAGCCCTCGGGAACTCCCTTGGTGCAAAAGTCCACCGACCCTGCCCCCGGTTACTGGATCTCCATGACGGCACTCAGCAGCGGCAAGTGGAGCGATCCCAAGAGTTATGTGAACGCCGAAGTGATTCCGTATTTTGTGATGCCAAGCCAGCTGGCCGGAGCCAAAAAAGGTGATTTCGGCATCGTTTATAACACCGAGAACGGCAAATTCACCGGTGCTATTTTTGCGGACACCAATCCGGCCGTGGGTGAGGCTTCGATTGCTTGCGCGGAGGCGCTGGGCATTTCCAAAGACGCCCGCATAGGCGGTGTCTCCAGTCAGGTCATTGGTTATCTTGTCTTTCCAAAGAGCGGCAACGGCAAACCAAGGCCACTGGCAGAAGTGCTCAACGAAGCAGGACATCATTTCGATGAATGGGGTGGGCAAGACAAGCTGGTGCAGTTGCTGAAACAGATCGCGTAATCGCTCCTGTCACATTGCCCGCCGATACGACTCCATTTGGCAAAAAAGCCTGCCATATGGAGCCGAGGCGATCACAATTGAACAAACTGGGGCACCGCTTGTGGCAGTGGTCGTCGTAACAGGAGCCTCCAAGCTCGAACTGCAGCGCCCTCATTATCTATACCAGACGCCGAAGCCGCGCAGCCAGGTGGCTGCCACGCCGAGCAGGAGGGCCAGAGAGCCGAATTCTCCGGCGAAGGGCAGGTGCAGATCGGCAAAGACATCCAGGGTGGCGTAGAGAGCGCCTGTGCCGGCCAGCGCGGCTGCCACGCCATAGACGTGGCGGCCAATCCAGTGGTCATTGGTGAAGGCGGCGGCGTTGACCACGGCGGCGAAGATGCAGGTCAGGGCGGCAAAACCGCCCTCGGCCCCGAGATGCCAGGCAAAGCCGAGCACGAGGCTGGAGATGGAGGCGAAGATCAGGCCGCCCACCACCACGCCCTCCCAGTACTCGCGTGGGCGCAGCGCCTCCCGTGCGAAACGATCCATCACAATGAAGGCCGAGCTGAAGCCGCGCGCCAGATGCGCCCACAGTACGAACATCAGCCATGCGCCGATGACGACCGCGCCGAGGATGGGCGAGACGGTCTTGAGATAGCTGCTGAGCACCTTGTAGCAGATGAAGCCGCCGAGCATGATGGCAGTCTGCCGGCCTTCCGTGAACTGGTTCATGAAGTGCGCAAACTTCAGCTGCAGGCGGTAGGGCCATGACCGTGCGCGGAAGGACTCAATGAGGCCCAGCCTTGCGTTTTCATTCATGGGATTCAGCCGCAGGGCTTCAAGGAAATGCTCGTTGGCCTTTTTGTGATCCCCCTTCATCACAGCCATCCAGCCGGCGCTGGTGTGCGCGCTGTCGTCTTCCGCATTGCGCTCCAGCTGGTATTTGATGAGATCCGCGTTGTCGCCGTCCTTCTTCTGCAGCAGCAGCGCGGCGGAGAGCACCTCGGCGGCCATGGTGTTCTCGGTGTCGAGCGAGAGAGCAGCGCGTGCGGAGGCTTCCGCTTTCGGGTAATCACGCAGGCGCAGGTGCAGGCGTGAGAGAACTGCATGGCTGAAATCGCTGTCGGGGTCGAGGTTCACCGCTTCCTCGGCCTGCTGCAGCGCCGCTTTGATCGCGGCGTTCTGGCCGTCTTTGGCATTCGCATTCAAGGCGAGCGCCAGGACGCTGCGGGCGAAGGGATTTTCCGGTTCGAGCGCCACAGCGCGCTGGGCCGCATCGATCGACTTCGGCGCGGTGTCATCCTCCTGCATCCAGCACAACGCGAGCATGATGTAGCTGAGCGTGTGATGCGCATCGAGCTCAAGGGCCTGCTTGTAGCAGGCAATGGCATCCTGCGTGCGGTGCTGGCTTTGCAGCAGACGACCACGGGCGTAAGCCGCATCAGGGGAGGGATGAAAATCGTCAGACATGCGCTGCCAGGGGTTCAGCGCTTCATGAGGCCGAGGTGCTTCAAGACGTCATCGTAAAAGCCGCTTTGGTTGGAATACATCGCGTAATTCTTCGCGCTCTCGAACCACGCCTTTGTCGTGGCCTTGTGCCGGCCTGCCGCTTTGATGAGATCCTTGGTGGTTAGCGGGATGACCTTGCCGGTGCGCATGACTTCGTTCATCACGTCTTCGGTGGCGAGGTCGAAAACCGCCTTGAGATCCGCGCCGGAGAAGCCTTCGGTTTTTTTGGCTAGCGCACGTGGATCGAGTTCACCGATCGGTTTATTCTTCGCCATGACCTCGATGATAGCCGCGCGACCGGCTTCATCCGGCGGGGGCACAAACAAGGTGCGGTCAAAGCGGCCCGGACGCCGGAAGGCGGGATCGATGTGCCAGGGTGCATTCGTAGCACCGAGGATAAGCACGCCGTCGTTGTTGGACTCCGCGCCATCCATTTCAGAGAGGAAGGCGTTGATGAGATTGCGGCCGGCGCTTTGACGCAGATCGCGGCGGTCCGCAGCGAGTGCGTCCACCTCATCAAAAAACAGAATGCTGGGCGCGTTCTGACGGGCGAGCTCAAAGACCTCGTGCATGTTTTTCTCCGATCCGCCGATCCACATGTCGAGAATCTGGTGCAGGCCCAGGGCGATGAAGTTGGCATTGATCTCGCCGGCGGTGGCTTTGCTGATGAGCGTCTTGCCCACGCCGGGCGGGCCGTAGAGCAGTACTCCTCCGCCCACTTTTTTGTCGTAGGCTTTGAACAGCTCAGCATGCTTCAGCGGGTAGATGATCTTCATGCGGATCTCCTCCTTCAGCGCCTCCATGCCGCCGACACCGGAGAAATTGAGCTCTGGCTTGCCAAATTCGGCCAGCCCGAGATCAAAGGCGGCACCGCCGCGTGGGTGGCCGTCATCGTCGTCTTTCTCCTCCTTCACCGATTCGATGAGAGTGCCGCTGGAGGTCATGGCCCCGCGCTTGCGCCCTGAGTTGTCATCCCCGGAGGGCTTGATGCCGTGCAGATCTTTTTCGATGCCGGGGTCCGCCAGGGAGCGGTTCAAGGCGATGCCTTTGTCATACATCGCCTTGGCCTTTTGCAGATCGCCTTCGGTGATGTGAATGCGGGCCAGCAGCAGGTAGGCGGCGGCACAGGTGGGAGTGTCGGCCACGATCTGCTCGGCGCGCACTGCCGCCTGAGAGGTCTTGCCTTGCAGCAAAGCGACATGGGCGAGGCCAAGGCGTGCGTCTGCATGGGCAGGGTCATCCTTCAACACGCGCTGAAAGCTCTGCTCAGCCTCATCCAGCAGGCCGTCATCCAGGCAGGCGTCTGCAAAAAGCATCAGCAGCGGCGCATTGTCGGGCGAATGTTGGAGTGCTAGCCGAAGAGCATCGAGGTTTTGAGCCATGTGGCAGACTCCTGCGTGGGGTGGCTGAAGTGGCAAGGTAATTTAATTTCCCAACGCACGCCGATACGCCGCGATCCTGGCAAGGTAGGCCTGCCACTTCGGGCCCGGGCGACCATGCTCCATCAGGAAGTGCGGGCAGTTTTTGTGCCCGAGATTGCGGTGATCATCGTGGCGGATCATGAGCCAGTGCTGATGCGGGACGACGTGGTTCAAAGGAATGTTGTACTGCTTCATGAGCCAGGCGGTGAGACGCGCGGTTTTGTCCAGGGTGCGGGCGCGGTCGTTGCCACGGTTTTCGCACATTTCGATGCCGATGGAGCTGCGATTGCCGGGGCCGTCATAGTCGGCGTGTTCGCCGCGCTCATTGGTGGGCATGCTTTGGTAGATGGAATGATCATCCACGGTGAAATGCCAACCGATGTAGCCGATGGCATTGTGGCGCCCCTTGATCGCGCCGGTTTTGATCATCTGGGCATGCGCATAGGCTCCGGCACCCCGCGCATAGTTTTCCGTGGCATGGATGGTGATGTAGGTGGGCCGCATGGGCCGGTACTGCCGGCGTGCGTAACGGCCACTCGGTATCAAATCGACCGTGACACCCGGCGGCGTACCCTGTGGAACGATGACCGAGCAGGAGCTCAAAAGGGCCGCAATTAGAGTGTAGCAGGCGATGTGGCGGAGTTTCATGGGTTCAATATGAGCAGTTTACGTGACAAGATCCGCTTCCGGTCCCATGTCGTTATGGAGTTTAGGTAGTTTTTCGTTTCCCTTGGTTTTCGATGCAGTCGGGCAAGGATGCAAAGATTCTCAATTCCGCTCTTCAAGGGCGGCATTTTGACGCGTGAAAAATTTTTACGCCGTGGAACCCTTGAATCTCCGGTGAGAAACGCGTTTTAGCACAATGGATGGGAAAAAGATCTCGCCAAAACACTATATCTTGTGCATGATCCGCCTCGGTCTGTGTCCTGTCTGGAATTTATGACGCATGCTGGATAATCTCTCATTTTCGATAAATTTCTAATAAACACCCTTCACTCTGCAACGAAATCGTCATGGAAAAGACCTACAAGATCGGCAACCGCGAGTTCCCCCTCGATCAAGATAAAGCAGAGGCAGCCTTCGCAGCGAAGATGGTGATCAATGGTCGCAAGAGCATGACATTCAACCTTCTCCCCCTGAAATATCAGTGGGCTTATGACCTCTATCGGATCATGAAGGCCAACCACTGGGAGCCGGAAGACATTCAGATGCAGAAGGATGTGGAACAATGGCGCTCCAACGATGTTTCCCAGAACGAGCGCTGGATCATCATGATGGGCATCGGCTACTTCAGCGCCGCTGAAGGCATCGTGGGTGACAACGTGCAGCATGTGGTGCGTGAGCTCGTGACCGCCCCCGAATTGAAGCTCGTCCTGGGCCGCCATGCCCATGAAGAGAACATCCATGCGGATTCCCTGCTGTACATGATTTCCTCCCTGGGCATCAACCCGCATGAGTGCGAGGCGATGTTTGAGCAGATCCCGACGATCGTGAAAAAGAACGAATTCGTCACCAAGCACTCCAACAACCTGCGCCGCGATCTCGACCTCACCCTGCTCGAGAACAAGCAGCTGCTGGCGAAGAACATCTTCGTTTTTGGCCAGTGCATGGAAGGCACGCAGTTCTATGGCCTGTTTGGCATGATCCTGAGCCTGTACCGCCAGAACAAGTTCCCCGGCATCGGTCAGATGTTCCGCTACACGCTGCGCGATGAATCGAACCACATCGAAGTCTTCCGCAATCTGTTCATGGACCTCATCGAGGAAAACCCCGACATCTGGACCGCTGATTTCCGCGAGGAACTGCTCAACATCATGCGCGAAGGCGTGGCGCTGGAGAAGGAATTCATCCGTGACTGCCTGCCAGTGAATGCCGTGGGCCTGAGCGCCGAAGAATTTGAGCGCTATACTGACTACATCGCTGACCGTCGTCTGGACGGCTGCGGTCTCCCGGCGCTGAACCCGGGCATCACCAATCCGCTGCCATGGCTGGCGGAGCTGATGGACATCAAGAAGGAGCAAAATTTCTTTGAGGGCAAGGTGACCGATTACCAGAAGTCCTCCGCGCTCGCCGCCTGTTCCGACGACGATCTTTAATTTCTTTAGATCTTTAATTTTCATTACTGGCCGACTTTTCGCTGGAGTTCTTCCGGCGGGATTTCCATCGCCTCCCCTCTGCCCCTTTCCGCTCATCCCCTGCTCTCGTTAATCCCAAACTTGGACCTCCCGCCATGACCCATGCCCACGACCTGCTCAAAGAAGACAAGGCGCTTAAAAACGTCGCTCACAACACTCCCCAGAACGAAAAACCTCAGTTCAAATGGAGTGCGCTGACCGCAGGCGTGATTGGCAATCCGATGACGGCACCCAAGGTGCGCATCGGCAGCAGCGAGCGTGATTTCGATGTCGGTGAAATCGCCGACACCGTGGGCAATGCGATCACCGATCTGCTCCTCGCACGCCAGCAGAAGAACGAAATCTTCAATGACTCAAACCGCCAGCTGGTGCAGGCCATTTCACGTGCGGTGGCCGAGGAGGTCGCCCAGCGCACGACGGACAATGGCACCGAGGCCCCGATGCTGAGCACCAAGGAGATCTACCAGGTCATTGAGCAGGCGCTGGTACGTCACAACGCCCACGACGTGGCCCGCAGTCTTGCCGAGCGCCGCAAACGCACCGAAACTCTTGCCAACTCCGACGCCAACGACGCTGGCGCGCTCCAACCCATCATGGTCACCACCAAAGTCATTCGCCGCAACGGCCAGCTCGTTCCCTGGAACCACAACAAGATCGAGATCGCCGTGCGCAAGGCCTTCCTCTCCATGGAGATGGATTCCACGCCAGCCGTGCAGGTCGCCGAGTCCGTGAGCCGCGCCATCATCAATGACGGCAAGCAGTTCATGCACATCGAAGACGTGCAGAACCTCGTCGAAGAAGAGCTCATGAAGCAGGGCTTCTTCAAGGTCGCCCGTGCCTACATTCAGTACCGTGCGCTGCGCTCCACCATGCGCTTCGGTGAAGAAACCGCCGCCGCCATTCTGGACGAGCAGGAGTCCGACCAGCAGCAGACGCTCATCCTGGTGCGTGTTTCCCCCACGGAAACCTTCCTCTGGGACGGCCAGGATCTGAAGCGCCGCATCGACTTCGCCAGCCTGGGCCTCGACCTCTGCGTCAGCCGTGCGGAGATCGAAATGGAACTGCGCCGCTCCATCTTCAGCGAGATCTCCGTCGAATCGCTCAAGACCACCATCATCCTCAATGCGCGCACCTTGATGGAGAAGGACGCCGACTTCGCGAAGTTCGCCGGCCGCATGCTCCTCACCTACATCTATGAAGAAGTGCTCGGCTGGAGCATCGTGGATCACGGCATCGAGCAGCTCCCGAACTTCCACCGCCGTGGCTTCCGCAAGAACCTGGCCCGTGGCATCGAGATCGAGCGCCTGCACCCGCAGCTTCTCAAGTACGACCTCGACAAGATCGCTGACGCCATCGACCCGGCCGCCGACATGGACTTCGACTTCCTCGGCATCCAGACGCTGTATGACCGCTACCTGATCGTCGACAAGAAGACCAAGCCCTCCAAGCGCCTGGAAACCCCGCAGCTCTTCTGGATGCGCGTGGCCATGGGCCTCTGCGTGCAGGAAAAGGAAAACGCCGAGGACAAGATCATCGCCCTCTACCGCCTCTACAAAGGCCGCCGCTTCTGCTCCAGCACACCGACGCTCTTCAACAGCGGCACGATGCACAGCCAGCTCTCCTCCTGCTACCTCTACAAGGTGGACGACAGCATCGAGTCCATCATGCAGCGCGGCATCGCGGACAACGCCTACCTTTCCAAGTGGGCGGGTGGCCTCGGCGGCTCCTGGACTGCCGTGCGCGGCACCGGCGGCTACATCAAAGGCACCAATGGCGAAAGCCAGGGCGTCATCCCCTTCCTCAAGCTGCACAATGACCAGCTCATCGCCGTCAATCAGGGTGGCAAGCGCCGTGGCTCCGGCTGCGCCTATCTGGAAGTCTGGCACAACGACATCGAAGACTTCCTCCAGCTTCGTGTGAACACCGGCGACGAACGCCGCCGCACGCACGACCTGAACACCGCCAACTGGGTGCCTGACCTCTTCATGAAGCGCATGGAGAACCGCCAACCTTGGACGCTCTTCCGTTCCAACGAAACGCCGGACCTCCACGATCTCTACGGCAGCGCCTTTGAAAAACGCTACGTCGAGTACGAAGAAATGGCTGCCAAGGGCCTGATCTTTGGACGTGTCATGGAAGCACTCGACCTCTGGAAGAAGATGCTCAAGTCCATCTTCGAAACCGGCCACCCTTGGATCACCTTCAAGGATCCTTGCAACGTCCGCAGCCCGCAGGACCACGTCGGTGTCATCCACAGCTCCAATCTCTGCACCGAGATCACGCTGAACACCAGCCATGAAGAAACGGCCGTCTGCAATCTGGGCTCCGTCCTGATCGACAACCACCTCGACGACAACGCCAACATCGACCACTCCAAGCTGCGCGAGACCATCCGCGTCGCCGTGCGCATGCTCGACAACGTCATCGACATCAATTACTACCCCACCGAATCCGCGAAGACTGCGAACAGCCGTCATCGCCCCATCGGTCTCGGCGTCATGGGCCTCGGCTATGCGCTCTATCGCAAAGGCCTGCCCTTCGCCTCCAAGGAAGCCGTCGAGTTCAACGACGAGTTCATGGAAGCCGTGGCCTACTACGCCTATGAGGCCAGCAGCGACATCGCCGCAGAAAAAGGCACCTACTCCACCTACAAAGGCAGCAAGTGGGATCGCGGCCTCCTTCCGCAGGACACCGTGGACCTCCTCGCCAAAGAGCGCGGCCTCGACATCGACGTCCCCCGTGGCGGCAAGATGGACTGGTCCGGCCTGCGTGCGAAGATCGCCAAGAACGGCATGCGCAACAGCAACGTCCTCGCCATCGCGCCGACGGCCACCATCTCGAACATCATGGGCTCCAGCCCCTGCATCGAGCCGCTGTTCACGAACTTCTACACCAAGAGCAACCTCTCCGGCGACTTCATGGTGCTGAATCCTTACCTCGTGAAGGACCTCAAGAAGCGCGGCCTGTGGAACTCCGAGATCCAGAACAAGATCAAGTACACCGACGGCGAACTCGAAAGCATCGAGGAAGTCCCTGTGGACCTGAAGCGCAAGTACGCCACCGCCTTCGGCATCGACTGGGCCTGGCTGCTCGACGCTGCTGCGCGTCGTCAGAAGTGGATCGATCAGTCCCAGAGCGTGAACCTCTTCTGCGGCGAGAGCGCCATGCAGACCCTCTCCCACATGTACCGCGCCGCCTGGCGCAAGGGTCTCAAGACCACCTACTACCTCCGCACCCGCAGCGCCTCCAACATCGAAAAAGCCACCAGCGAAGTCGAGAAGGAAAAGCGCGGCGTCGTCGGCACCCACCACGCCGGCGTGGCCGCTGCCGCAGCCGCTGCCAAACAGTTCACCGCTGATGAAGCCATGGCCTGCTCCCTTGAGGCCATGCGGAATGGCGGGACGTGTGAGGCGTGCCAGTAAGAGCATCGTCAGCCCCAGTCTCTCTCTCGAAAAACCACAAAAAACTGTGGGCGAATCTGATTCGCCCACAATTTAGTGGGGGGTGGCTAAACAACGTTAGCCAAAGAAAATGATTAAGCGCTCCCACCCAAATCCCGAGCTGAATCTTTACAAGTTGGCCCTTGCTTACAAGGATATCAGCGCGGCTGAACTTACTTGCGAAGGTTACAAGAAGGTAATACTCAACACCGTCGGGAAGCTGCCATATGACGTCAATTACGCTTTCATGGGATCGATCATCACCTCTTATTCCCGTCCCTTCGTAGACAACAAGAGCACTGGAGTGCTTCCCGGTCAGTGGAGGAAGTTTGGGGATCCCCGCTTGCAAGCGACCCACGATACAATAATCAAGGCACGCCACGAAGTGTATGCTCACAGCGACAGCGAAGTATCACGGCTATGGCTTGTCCCTGCTGGTGCGGCAATGAAGGGAATTGGGCGAATTGCTCCACGAGCTTCTTGGAAGTTCCATACATACGAAATTCCACCTTATGCCATCATGGATTATCACGACTGCTGCAAGGACCTGAAAAGGCGGCTCGAAGAAGAAGTTTCAACGCTGGTCGAGGAATATTGTGCACAAAAAAACATTCCGAAGGAAGAATTTGAACTCAAATGGAAAGTCTAACAAGACGAGGCACAGCATCACCCACTAGCCGCATTATCGGCAACGTCACCTGTAATATGAACCTAAACTCCCGTCTCAACGCCCGCCCCCACTAGTGGGGTTGCTTGCTCTTTGACGTTCGCCGAAACAAAACCGCACTTCACCAAGCTACCACTATGATTATCTCGCACAAAATTCACGCCCTCCGATCGCTGCTTGAAGCAGTGGACTTGTCGGACGCAGTTCAAGCCCTGACGTTCTATTCTTCGGCTCATGTGCTGTGGAAATTGGTGGATGGTGAGATTGATGGCATGGAGAGCAAGCCGACCAATGCCGGATACTTGCTGGAGAAGCTGGCGCTGTTTATTTCATATTTTCAGTATGCTGTGATGCCGTGTCCCGGCGATGAGAGGACTCCCCATCAGTGGATAACATCCGCTGGAGACAATTTGATAAAGGTGGAGTCTGGGATTTCTGAATTCGAGAAATGACTTCTCCTGCTCCAGCGAAAAAGCACCGCTCCAGCACAGCGTCTTCCCCAAGACTTTCACGAAGCCTGTCCACTGACGCCCGCGCGCCATCAATCAACGTCTCGAAGGGAAACGGGGCAGGGGGCAAATAATCGAAAAAATACTGCCTCCGAGCCGGCTCCGCCGCACTCAGCCCCCAAAAGCCCAACGGGCTTTCGTCATGTAGCCCAGGAGTGCCGAGCGATAGCGAGTGCTCTCCTGGGAACCGCGCCACCCACGATCTCCGCAGGATCAGGAACCTCAACGAGGTTCCGTCAACCGAACGGCCCAGCGGCACCGCCTCGCCCGTGACGGGACCGCGTTGCTGTCCGGGAATATGAGGGTGCTGTGGGGTTTGATTCCCAAGGGAGCACTCGCCAAGGCTCGGCACCCTTGGGCTGCATGACGTGACCCCGTTGGGGTCCAGCTCAGTTTCGAATGACGGGTTCCTTGCCTCAGGCAGCCTGGCGCTTCAGAAAGAGCCTGGCCTGAAGTTTGAGAATCAACATCATCTTGCCTGCATAGATGCAGCTCCAGTACTCGGACTCTTCATCACGAGCGAGCCGCCCTTCGTTGGCCTTGGCCGCCAGTTCTTCCATGCGGGCCGTTTTGGCAGCGTCGGGCTCGATTTGAACGATGTTTGCCGCCGTTTCAGCCGTGAAGCACGGACGGGCGGGATCGAGCATCCTTTCGAGGCTGGAGAATGCGTTCATGTCGGCCATAGGCTGCCACACCGTCTGGCAGGCCGCAACCATGCTGTGTGGCACGGGGATGCGGTTAGAGCATACAATGGTGACCATCAAATGATGCCAGGCATGAATGGCACTCAGTTAAGAGCGTGCATCGCGGAATGAAGCGTTGCAGGCGGAAAGATTCCTGGAGCGCGGACCTCCTGAGTCCGCAGCTGGTCGCTTGCACGCAGCGGGAGTGGCTGCAGGCCGAACAGCGGAATCACGAGCGCTCCGGGAACGAGCGAGCGATGGCGTCAGAGACGATTCATAATCGTGTGTGCTTGCGGCGTGCTGCGGGCTCGGAGGCCCGCGCTCCTGGAGCGTTTTCTTTGGCAGAGCCCGACTGGCTTTTCGGGAGGCGCAAAGGAGCGATACCCAGCCTTAACTGAGTGCCATTCATGCCAGTCATTTTGCCCACGCCTGCGCTGATTTGCTTCCAGTTGCAAGTTCTTGCACACAGGCCGGGGCGAGATCGTGAAACAGGCTAAAATGGCTTGATAAGATACCGAATCATACCATAATATATCCATGGTGTTCATACCATAAACGACTGCCCCGCCGCCCGATCCCGGACCGGCGCTTTGAAGAAGAAAAAGATGCCGGCCATCATGGCATTCAAACCGGTTTCAGCATTGCCTCCAGACACCTATGGAAACACACCTGCCCATCCTCATGGAAGCGAGCACCCAGCAACGTCCTATGCGCCGCAAGTGGCTGTTTCCCTCGCTGGACATCGACAGCCGTGAGATCAGCGCGGAGGTGGCCAGGCAGCGGCATTGCGATCATCTGCGGCGGGAGCCTCGTGTGGCGCTTCAGTCGGACGGCAAGCCTTTCTATCGCATTCAGTGTGCTGACTGCGGCCAGAAGCTCAGCCATTCACTCCCGCACTCCAGCGTCCCCAACCGCGAGAAGTGCCCGCCGTGGGATGAGGAGCTGTACCAGAGGCGCCTCCGCGAGGGCGCTGCTGCCTACGGGCAGTGCCGGGAAGCTGCCATCGCCAGGCGGAAGGCGGAGTGGCGGGCTGTCTATCGTCGCTATCTGGCATCCGCCGACTGGCAGTCCGTGCGTCAGCGCGTTTTGAGGAGGGCCGGGGTCACCTGCGAAGGGTGTTGGGAGGCTCGGGCCACGGAAGTCCACCATCTGACCTATGCCCATGTGGGTGATGAGCTCCTCTTCGAGCTTGTGGCGATCTGCCGCCCCTGTCATGAGCGCGTGCATCCCAAGTCTTCGAACGGCTATCCGGAGCTTCTGGAAAGGCACCTGCAAAACGTTCATGTTTACGGGGGCTGAACTCAGCTTTTTAAATACCACTCCATACCACACTTTAACTATGGTGATTTTGCCAGAAATGATTGCCGCGCTGCTCGCCTCGGGCAGGCGCTTTGAACTCACCCCCGAGGGTGGCGTCATCGTGGATGCGGAGCCATCCAAGGCCAGCAGGCGTGCCGAAAGGAACCGCCGCTACTATCAAGCAGAGCGTCTGCGCGCGTCTGAAAACGTCTTAACATCGTCTGAACCCGTCTTGGAGTGTCTTGATGCGTCTGCATCGTCTGAAAACACAACACCTCTCCCCCTCTCTCCCTCCCTCCCCCTTTCCCCTCAGACTCCCCTTTCCCCCGCCCACCCACACGCCCCCACACCTGCATATGGGCGCGAGCCCGCGTACGTACGCGAGGCCGAGACGGGTCAAGCAGCGCAGCCATGGGCAGCGCAGCCGTTGGCATCCGCCAAGGAACTCAAGCCCAAACGACGTGGACTGCCGGTGGATGACGCGATGTGGCTTGCACACCTCGCTGCGAACCCGGCGTATCAGGCCCTCGACATCCCGGCGGAACTGGGAAAATGCACCGCCTGGTGCGAGCTGAAACAAAAGCGCCTCAGCCGTGCGAGGCTGCTGAACTGGCTGAACAAAGCGGACCCGCGCATCAGCCTCCAATGCCTGGAGTTTCCCGGCGGCACGGAGTCCCATGCCGGCCGTGGAACCCAGGCGGAGCTGGAGGCCTACGCGGTGCAGCTCGGACTGCCGGCCAGCGATGGCGCCTCGATGTTCAACCACTGGGAGGCGAACGGATGGATGAACGGCCAAAACGCGATCAAGGACTGGCGCGCCGGGCTGCGCAAGTGGCGCGATCAAGGCTGGCTGCCTTCGCAGAAGGTGATCCACCGGCCAGCGCCAGCGCCGACGACGCGCAGTGATACCGCAAACCGACCGGGACGGTATGCGTAGAAAGCGAATCCATGCGCCGGACAAGCCGATCCCACTGGCTTGATTCCTGACGGTTTCCGGGAACCTTGGTGCATGAAGACGACTGAACCGCTGACCATCGCCGAGCAGATGAAGGTGCTGCAATCCCGGGAGGATGTGGCGACTTGGTCGCTGGCGCATCTGGGACTGCCGCAGGAGTGGCGGGAGACGAATGAAGAAGGCAACACCGAACGCTGCCAGGAGGCGGTGAACCGGGTCTTCACCCTGACGCGCGCGGACATCGAGGCAAGTCTCGCCGCGCAGGGTCTGCAACCCGAGAACCTGCCGGGGGTGAACACAGAAGTAGGTGGGCGCGACGGCAGCTACTTCATTTCCAAACGCCGGGGCGAATGGGAATTCTACTTTCAAGAACGCGGCATCTCTTGGCCAGAAGTCACCTTTGACGATCTCGCCGAGGCGCGAAAGTTCCTCATCAACTACTTCATCCCCGTCTGGCTGGAGCACCTCCACGTGCCGTGCCGCACGAAGGAAGGGAAGATGATCAAGGAGTTGTAAGTTGTGGGTTGGAAGAGTCACGTTGCAGCTTGTGATACAGACAGTCTGCCAACCAAAGTCTGAAGCATCACGATCTCCCAATCCCATATCGCGGATGCCTCTTTTCATGTCGCAGGCAGAGAATGCGAATCCGTCCGGGTCGGATTTCATAGAGCACATCGTATGGGAACCGCCGCAGTTTCGCCCGGCGGATGGAAGCTGAAGAGAGCCAGAAGCTGAACCCTTCCGGGTGTGCCTCAATCTGAACCAAGGCTTCCTTTAGCTTGGCGAAGAAGTCTTCTCCCAGGCCAGGGCTTTGCTCCTCATACCAATACACGGCTTCATTGACCTCGGCCTGAACCCGCAGGTGGTAGCTCAGCTTCATCGACGATCACGATTGATCTTAAGCCCGGCCATGAAATCCTCGTGCGACAGTTCCAGACTCGGATCGGCATCCATCTCCGCCGAACGCCGCTCCGCCTCTTTCAGCCAGACCTGATCGACGGCCTTCTGCCAATCCTCAGGTACACTGGCATAAAGCCTGTCTGCCAAAGCCACGCGTTCAGCGACGGGCAGTGAAAACAAGGATTGAGTCAAAGCAGCCGTGCTCATGCGGCCCATTGTCCGTCATCCATGTCAAAAATCCATCACTCTTTATGCCCTCTGGCCTCTGGCGTGCAATCCGCCAGCACCACCTTGGCGGCGTTGAAGCCGCAGAGGCCTGTGACGTTGCCGCCGGGGTGGGTGGAGCCGCCGCAAAGGTAGAGGCCGGGGATTTCGCTGCGGTAAGTGCCTGCGCCTTTGAAAGGGCGATGGTAGCCGATTTGATCGTTCGCGAAGGAGCCCACGAGGAGATCGCCGCGCATCATGTTGGGCAGGAGGCGTTCGGTATCGAGGGCGCTGCGGGTGAAGGAGTCGAGCACGGCCTCGCGCAGATTGGGGGCGTGCTGCTGCCAGAGCGCCAGCATCTCGCGGCCATGGGCGTCTTTTTGAGCGTCCCAATTTTTGGCATCGCCATTCAAGGCGTAGGGCAGCTTTTCCCACATGAAGGCGGTGTGAGCGCCGGCGGGAGCCTGTGAGGGATCAAACTGCGTGGGGCAGGCGCCCCACATGACCGTGCGCGGAATTTCACCACGCTCATGCGCGGCGACGATGTCATGGAACTGCGCCACGTCATCGAGCCCGAGGATCATCATGAAGGCCTGGCTCAATTCGGGATGCTTCTCCGCTGCGGTGTAGCGCGGTGGCTCGCGCAGATTGAGGTTCAGCGCGAATAAAGGGGCGAGGAGGTTGTATTCGAATGCTGAGGCACGTTCGCGCAGGTGCGCGGGGGCGACATCGGCCGAGATGAGATCGAGGAAGGTCTGCTGCGGATTCAGGCCGCTAGCGACAAACTGCGTGGCCTCGATGCGGTCTCCCGTGATGGATTCCACGCCGCAGGCGCGCCCGTTGCGCGTCAGGATGGAGCGCGGCTGCCAATTCGTGAATACTTCGCCGCCATGCTCCTGCAAATCGGCACACAGGGCCTCGGCGAGCTGGCGTGAACCACCGAGGCACATCTGCGCCTTGCGCGGACTGGCGAGCAGCGCGGGAATGGAATGCCCGAAACCCTTCTGCCGCAGATCGACCTCGCGCAGGCCATTGAAGAAGAGCAGGCCCGCGCGCACGGCGGGGTGCTCGAACTCACGCATGACAAACTCGACGGGTGAGAGGGCCTGCACTTCCAGCAGCGTGCGGCCGAGGACGCTCTGCTGCAGCATGGCCACACGCTCCGCCGGCGGCAGCGGTGCGCGCTGTGCCTCGGGGATGAGGATCTGCTCCACGATGGGGCGGAAGCGTTCCGTCCACTCGCGCAGCCGCTCCGCATCGCGTGGGGAAATGGCGGCGAATGAGGTGAAGGTTTTGTCGAAATCCGTCCACCATTCCAGCACGCGGTCTTCGGGCAGCAGCATCGCCACATTGAGCTCGGGCTCGATGTAGCGAACGCCATGGCGCTCCAACTCCAGCTCGCGATACCACGGCATGGCAGTGATGCCGCGATGGAAGAAGGAATGCGTGTTGTGATTGAAGCCTGAGCCGTGCGGATACTCCACCGTGGCAAGACCACCGCCGGCAACCGGGTTTTTCTCCACCACCGCCACCTTCAGTCCCGCGCGTGCTGCGTAGCAGGCGAGCACCAGTGCATTGTGCCCGGAGCCGAGGATGATGCCGTCGTAGGTCATGGTTGCGTTTTAAAACGCGGTCATGAGCTGAACTCACACATGAGAGGGAGAGATCAGCATGCAGGCTCCTCCGTAGGACGGGTGTGGCGCAAGCCCGCCCGTCTGCCTGCGCGCTGCAAGATTTGCGGCGTACGGACGTCCACGCAGTCGGGCGGTTTGGCGGAGGTAACTGAGGAGACTGGGAATGCGTTCGACGCCAAACACACCCAACCTACGGCCCGACTGGCGAACGACCTCACTGCTGCGGCGGTACGCACCAAGTCTGCAGGTGAATGTTCTGGCGTGTCTGATGCACGGCCGGCTCGAAATTATTCCATACCAGGCTCAGCTTGTCGGGGGCTTCCACTTTCCATTCGCTGAGATTTGGCGATCCATATTTGCGCTGCTGACGCGGATCGATTTTCTGCTCGCCGTCCTCGAACGCCAGATCCTCGAGTTTCCAACCATCCAGCGTGACGTGGAACTCGGCCTTTCCGATGGAACCTTTCCAACTGCCGCCTGTGCGGGTGGTGTAGGAGAAGTAGGTGTCTCCCATCACGGACCGGCCATTGGTGGCTTTGTACTCGCGCTCCACGATCACGTCGCGATCCGGCGGGAATGTGACGGTGATGGTGTAGAAGTCAGCCGCTGCTCCTTCAGGAGACGGTCCGAGGTGGCATTTCGAAGTTTCCAAATCCTGCCACCCGCGAAGTTTCTTGGAAGGCACTTCCCTGCCATCCACACGGCTGACCATGGAGTGAATCGTTCCTGTATCGGCCTCGGTGATGAAGTCCGGGAATCCCAGCATCTGCACGGCATCCGCCCCCGCTTTGCTGCTGCGGAACACGAAGCGACAGTGCACGTGAGTCTCCGTCCTGCCAAAAGTGATGTCGATCTTCTCCGACACCATGCGCACGACCGATTCCCCGCCCTTGAACTCTCCTACCGGCTCAGGGCCATGGGCACCGAGATTGATGCTGGCATCATTCGCCGCCAGCGGCGGAATGATGACGGCAAAGAGGGCTCCAAGTAACAGCGCAGGGCGGACAGGCATGAAGTCATACAAGCCAGCCGTTTCGCGACTAGCAAGCGTGATGTGCTGCGGCCAAATTTTCGTTCAGGAAAATCAGATCGCCACTTCGGCATCTTCGTCACCTGCATCCACCAGCGAGTGGGTGATCATGCCGGCAGCGACGGTGTTGTTCGTCTGTTCATCGACGAGGACGAAGCTGCCCGTGGTGCGGTTCTTGGAATAGGGATCAAAGAAGATCGGGGCCGCGCAGCGGATGCGGATGCAGCCGATGTCGTTCAGTGCGAACTCCTTGCTCTCGGTGGTTTTTTCCAGCGTGCTGATGTTCACCTTGTAGAGCACGTCGGTGACGACGGCGCGCACATCGTTGGTGGTGTGGCGCAGATGGAAGCGGCTGCGGGGCTTGAGCGTCTTCTTGTCGGCGAACCAGCAGATCATGGCGTCAAACTCATGGCTGGTCTGCGTGGGCTCATTGGCCTTCACGATCATGCCGCCACGGCTGGTGTCGATTTCATCGGCCACGGTGATGCTGTAGCTGAGCTGCGGTGTCGTCTCTTGCTGCGGGCCTTCATAGGTGTGAATGCCGGTGATCTTCGACTTCATCTCAGACGGATACACAAGCACGTCATCGCCCACGCGGAAGGTGCCGCTGGCCATGCGGCCGGCGAAGCCACGGTAGTCATGCAGATTGCCGAGCTTGGCATCTTCACGGTCGGAGATCGGGCGAATGACCCACTGCACAGCGAAGCGGGCTTCATCAGCGGCGGTTTCACTGTGCACCTGGACGGTTTCAAGATGCTGCAGGAGCGAAGGGCCGGTGTACCACGGGGTGTTCTCGGACTTGTCCACGACGTTGTCACCATTGAGCGCGCTCATCGGGATCGGCGTGACCTGGGGCAGTTGGTCGAGGCCCTTGGCGAACGCCTGGAAGTCAGCGACGATCTTGTTATAAACGGCCTCGTCAAAGTCCACGAGGTCCATCTTGTTCACCGCCAGCACGATGTGGCCGATGCGCAGCAAGCTCGCGAGATAGGTGTGGCGCATGGTCTGCTCAATGACACCGAGACGCGCGTCGATCAGGATGATGGCGAGATCTGCGGTGGAGGCACCGGTGACCATGTTGCGCGTGTACTGAATGTGCCCGGGAGTATCCGCGATGATGAATTTGCGCTTCGGCGTGGCGAAGTAGCGGTAGGCCACATCAATCGTGATTCCCTGCTCGCGCTCGGCACGCAGGCCATCGGTGAGCAAAGCGAGATTCACGTGGGCATCACCGCGACGCTTGGAGGATTCTTCGACAGCGAGAAGCTGGTCTTCGAAGATGGATTTGGAATCATACAGCAAGCGGCCGATGAGGGTGCTTTTGCCATCGTCCACACTGCCAGCAGTGGTGAAGCGAAGAAGAGAGGATTCGGTAGGGTTAACGAGAACGTCCATGACTTGAAAAATGTGTTGAGTGTTGATGCTGCGGTTCTCGGTGCTTCAGAAGTACCCTTCCTTCTTGCGGTCTTCCATGGCGGTTTCGCTGCGCTTGTCATCGGCACGCGTGCCGCGTTCCGTCTGACGTGCAGCAGCGACTTCGGCGACGATTTCATCAATCGTGCTGGCGGTGGATTCGACGGCACCGGTGCAGGTGGCATCTCCGACGGTGCGGAAGCGGATGGTCATCTCCTTCACCTTGGGCTTCTCTTCATCCAGCAGCGGGATGATGCCAGTGCTGGCGTCGAGAAGCTGGCCGTGGCGCTCGATGATCTTGCGCTGATGGCTGAAGTAGAGGCTTGGGAGGGGGATGTTTTCCTGGCGGATATACTGCCAGATGTCCATCTCGGTCCAGTTGCTCAGCGGGAAGACACGGAAGTGTTCGCCGAAGTGTTTGCGACCGTTGAAGATGTTCCAGAGCTCGGGGCGCTGGTTCTTGGGGTCCCACTGGCCGAATTCATCCCGGTGGCTGAAGAAGCGCTCCTTGGCGCGGGCTTTTTCTTCATCGCGACGACCACCGCCAAGGCAGGCGTCGTATTGATTTTCTTCGATGGTGTCGAGAAGCGTGACGGTCTGCAGCTTGTTACGGCTGGCGTTGTGACCTTTTTCTTCCTGCACGCGGCCATCGTCGATGGACTTCTGCACGAGGCCGACCGTCAGCGTGGCGCCGATCTCCTGCACGAACCAGTCGCGGTATTCCATGGCCTCAGGGAAGTTGTGACCAGTGTCCACGTGGAGCAGCGGGAAGGGCAGCTTGGATGGGTAGAAGGCTTTGCGAGCCAGCCAGGCCATGACGATGGAGTCTTTGCCGCCGGAGAACAGCAGCGCGGGCTTCTGGAACTGCGCGGCCGTTTCGCGCAGGATGTAGATGGCCTCGGATTCGAGGAATTGGAGATGAGTGATCGCGGACATAAGACGGGTGAATTAAAGGATCTTGAAAATGCGGAGGGAATTGATGACGACGATCAGCAGACCGACCAGCACCATGAAGGGCTTGTGCGGGATGTGTTTCGCGGCCCACGCCCCGAGAGGCGCAGCGATGACACCGCCGATGGCGAGCGCAAGGATGATGTTCCAATGCGTGAGGCCGATGGTCAGAAAGAAGGTGATGGAAGCGGCGAGCGTGACGAAGAACTCGACGGCGTTCACACTGCCCACGGTGATGCGGGTGTCATTGCCACGGATGATGAGGTTGGAAGCCACGATGGGGCCCCAGCCGCCGCCGCACATCGCATCCACCAGCGCGCCGAAAAATCCCAACGGGGCGAGGTGGGTGGTGACCTTGCGCGGCGGGACGCGGGTGAAGGCCTTGGCGATGATCACCGCGCCCATGATCACGAGATAGATGGAGATGTAAGGCTTCAGTACTTTGCCGTCGATCGAGGTGAGGATGTAGGCACCCACCACCGCGCCAATCACGGCTGGAATGAGCAGCCGGCGAAACAAAACACGGTCCACATTGCCAAACGCATGATGAGAGATGCCCGAAGCTCCCGTGGTGAAGCATTCCGCCGCATGCACGGTGGCGCTGACCACCTGCGGTGACACGCCGAAGACGGAGAGCAATGACGAGGCGCTGACGCCGTAGGCCATGCCGAGTGCTCCGTCGATCAATTGAGCGACGAAGCCGGCCAGCACGTAGAGCGCGAATTCTTGAGTCAGGAATTCCATGAACGCTTACGCTTTGTCGGTGACGAGCTTGGCGTGCAAGCCGCATTCGTGCTTTTCGTCGCCTTTGGCAGGATCGTAGTAGGTACGCTCGTTCGGCAGATGGTGCTCAAGCAGGTACGCGTCCATCTCAACGGGCGTCCACTCGAGGATGGGGTTCACCTTGAGGCAGTTGAATTTGGCATCCCACATGAAGGGCTGCAGCGTGGCGGCACGCTGAGGATTCTGCTCCTTGCGCAGCGCGGTGATCCAGACTTTCGGGGCCAGCTCGCGCATGCCGCGCTCAAAGGGCTCCAGCTTCATGATGCGGCTGAAGGATTCCACGCGCTCGACTTCATCCGGCATCGGCACCTGGCCGCCATTGAGCGCGAGCCAGTGGGCAGCGGTCATTTTTGGCAGGTAGGGTTTCAAATTGAGACCCAGCCGTTCGCGGCTCTTCTCGGCGAAGACGTAGGTTTCAGGGAGATTGGTGCCGTGATCCACCCAGAGGATCGGGATGTCCTGACTCTGCTCGGTCGCGAGATGCAGGATCACAGCCTCATACGGACGGAAATTCGTGGTGACGATGGCCCCGCCGTCGGCATGAGCGAGGGCGGTCTTGATGATTTCCTGGGGCGACTGGCCACGGGCGGCATCGTTGAGAGCTTGGATTTGGTCGGGATTCATGCGAGGGGCGCGGAGTATTCACCCGATTCCCGATGTGTAAAGTAGGAAATAGGACTTTACGACGGAATTTGGGCAAAAAAAAGGGCGCGGAGATGATCCGCGCCCTGATGAAAATAACTGTTCGATCGCTTATGCCACGAGGGCAGCGGCTGGCTCGGCAGCAACAGGCTCGACATTCACACGACGGCCATCCTTGTCGAAAAGGACTCGGCCAGCCACGAGAGCGAAGATGGTGTGGTCACGGCCAAGACCGACGTTGCGGCCTGGAACCCACTTCG
>NZ_JBIPNG010000305.1:0-8042 GCF_044373815.1 Prosthecobacter sp.
GCCTTGCGCTGCTCAATGAGGCGCACCTTCTGCATTTCCTCATCCGTGTAGGATTCATACGGGCCTTTGCGCGGGCTGCCCGCACCATCGGTGACCACCACGCCGCCGAACCACTGGGATTTGTGATGGAAGCACTCCGTGATCCCGTGATACGCGGCGATTTCCAAGTCGTCCTGATGGGAAACGATGCCCAGATGCGTCACGCGGCGCAGCGCGGTCCACGGTTCAGTTTCGTCAGGAATGTAAAGGTCGTGTTTAGGATGTCGAAATTGCACAGGAAGGTGACCATGCACGGCAAGGTGGAGAGTGCAAAGAGCATTCCACCCCCTTCGGCCGCCGCATTAGCACACGCACAATGGCAAAACATTTGTCACTTCGGCTTGGGTGTCGTTTCCGTCCTTTTTGTCTTTTTTGTCCTTCATGCCGGACTCCACGCTGTCGTAGGCCGCTTCATGCGCCAAGCCCTGGCCAAAGCCCCGCCGACCTCCTGCCTAACATCTGGACAAAGGCCCCTGCCACGCCATGATCGCCGCTCAATTCAACCAATCCAGCCGCCCCTTTCTCATGAGCTTCATTTCCCAAATTTCCGAAGACCTCAAAAATGCCATGCGTGCCAAGGACACCGTGGCCCTCAACGTCATCCGCAATCTGAAGTCCGCCCTCAAATACGCCGCCATCGAAAAACTCGGTGCGGATGGTGAACTCGGCGATACCGACGCCCTGGCCGTGGTGCGCAAGGAGATCAAGAAACTGCAGGATTCCGTGGATGGCGCCGAAAAAGCCGGTCGCCCTGAAGCTGTGGAAGCCGCCAAGGCCGAGATCGCCGTTTTGGAAAAATACCTCCCTGCCGCAATGAGCACGGAAGAACTGGGCAAACTCGTCGACACCGTCATCGCCGAACTCGGTGCCACCTCCAAGAAGGACATGGGCGGCGTGATGAAGGCGCTGCAGGAACGCGTTGCAGGCCGCGCCGACAGCAAGTCGATTTCCACCGAAGTCGCCAAACGTCTCGCCTAAACCGGTGACTGCCCCGCCGCGCACCGTTTCAATGATTCACCGGCTTTCATGACCTCCGCAATCATCGTTGCCGCAGGAAGCAGCCGGCGCATGGGCTTCAACAAGCTCCTCGCGCCTCTTTCCGGCGTGCCTGTGCTCAGGCGCACCTTGCATGCATTTCAAGCCTGCGAGATCATTGATGAGATCCTCGTGGTCACCAGCGAAGCCCTGCGGCCGGAGATCGAAGCCTGGCGCTCCAGCGGTCTCGGTAAAATCACCCAGATCATCATCGGCGGTGCGGAACGCCACCTCTCCGTGCATGCCGGTCTGCAGGCCTTGGATCCTGCCTGTGAGATCGTCGCGGTGCATGATGGCGCGCGCCCCCTCATCTCGGTGGCGCAGATCACCCGCTGCGTTGAGGCCGCACGCACGCAGGCCGCCGTCGCCTGTGCCCGCCCCATGACCGAGACCCTCAAGCGCTGCGACAGCACCGGCCGCATCATTGACTCCATTGATCGTGCGAACGCCTGGATCATGGAAACACCGCAGGTTTTTCAGCGTGAACTGCTCGTGCGAGCGTATGATGCTGTGGTGCGTGACGGACTGCTTGTGACTGACGAAGTTTCCGCCGTGCAGCACCTCGGCGAACCCGTCTTTGTCATCGAAAATTTTGAACTGAACCCCAAGATCACGTTCCCGGCAGACATTCTGCTGGCTCAGCGTTTTGTCGATTGAACGACACCCATGCTCGACTCCGCCGCCCTCGACAACGCACCGCATCTGCCACGCCGCAACTGGGCGTCCATTGTTCTCGTCCTGTTCGTGCAGGCGATGAATTCGTTCAGCGACAATTTTGTCAAAATGCTGCTGATCGCGCTGTCGATCATCATCGCCAAAGACTCATGGGTGGGCCGCCACATGGAGCTGTGGCTCGGGGCCATCTTCTCCCTGCCCTACATGATCTTCGCCCCCCTGGCCGGTTACTGGTCGGATCGCTTTTCCAAGCGCAAGGTCATTGTCTGGATGCAGGTCATGCAGATCATCTGCTTTGTGTGGCTGGCGCTGGCGCTGTGGATGAAGCGTGTGCCGGGCTCGCTCGAAATCAGTCTGGTCGGCTTCTTTGTGCTGGCCGTTCAGGCAGCTATTCTCAGCCCGGCCAAGATGGGCATCATGAAGGAGCTCGCAGGCTCACGCCGCCTCGGTCGCGTTTCGGGCTGGCTGCAGGTCACCATGCTCGCGGGCATTCTCGGCGGCATGTGGGCGGGTGGCATCTGGTATGGCACCGAGTATGAAAAAACGGGCGATGCCTGGATGTCCGCGCTCTGGCCGCTGATCATCATCAGCATCATGGGTATTTTTGAGCTGGTCGCCGCCATCTGCATCCAAAGCACGCCCTCGCACACCGAAGTCCACTGGCGCAAAGGCATGGCGCTGGAGCATTTCGAAAGCCTCAAGATTGTCTTCCGCCGCCGCTCCATCCGCCTCGCGGCTCTGGGAGTGACGTACTTCTGGTTCATCTCCAACGCGCTCAGTTTCATCCTCGTTACGCTGACGAAGGAGTTGCATCCCGACACCGGACATGGCGACGGCCCGATGGAACTCGCCAAGGTCGCCGGCATTCTCGGCATCGGCGTGATCAGCGGCAGCATCTTTGCCTCCCACGTCAGCCGCAATCGCATTGAGCTGGGACTGATTCCGCTGGGCGGCTTCGGGCTTGTAGCCGGACTGCTCTGGTCCGGGCTGGCCCCTCTGGGCAGCAGCTGGATGTATGCAGGCATCATCTTCACGGGCGCTGCAGGCGGCTGCTTCATGGTGCCACTCTATGCTTTCGCCCAGGACAAGGCGGAAAAGCATGAGAAGGCCCGTATCCACGCCGGCATGAACCTCATGGACTGCCTCGGCACGCTGGTGGCGGTGGGCATCGTCGGCCTGATGAAATGGATGGAACTGACTGCCTCCACTCAGTTCCTGCTGCTTGCCATCCCCACCTTTGCCGCCGCCGTTTACATCATGCGCCTGCTGCCCCAGGATCTGGTGCGATTCCTCATGCTGGCCGCCGTGCGCTTCACCTACAAGGTGAAGCCCGTGCACATGGAGCGCATTCCAGCCACCGGCGGAGTGCTGCTGCTGCCAAACCACGTCAGCTATGTGGATGCGCTCATCGTGGGCTCAGCCAGCCGCCGCCCCGTGCGCTTCGTCATGTGGGATGCACTCTACCATCTGTGGTGGCTGAAGTGGCTCATGCGCCTCATCGGCACCGTGCCGATTTCCGCCACACGCGCCAAGGATGCCATTCGTGCCGTGGCCGCTGCGCTCAAAGAGGGTGAGATCGTCTGTCTCTTCCCCGAAGGCCAGATCACCCGCCATGGCATGGTTAACGAACTGCTCAAAGGCTTCGAACTCATGGCCCGCCAGGGCGATGCCCAGGTGGTGCCCGTTTATCTCGACGGCCTCTATGGCAGCATCTTCTCCTTTCAGGGCGGCAAGTTCTTCACCAAGCGTCCCAAACACCTGCGCTATCCCGTGGAAGTGCATTTTGGAGAGGCTCAAAGCGCACGTGCCGCCACCACCGAGGTGATGCGCCATGCCATGCTCGCGCTGAGCAGCGAGGCATTCCTCAAACGCAAAAGCTGGAGCCACGCCGAGGCAGATACAGTCGCCTTCGCCAACGCCCTGCGTCTGGCTGAAATTGAATGGCATCACGCTGGCGATGTCTTCCTCAGCCTCGAACCCGAAGGCAGCATCATTCACCACACCGTCAAAGCGCTCACGCAGGTGATGCCCGGTACCAAGTTCATTGATCACGGACCCGAAGCCCACCCCACTCACATCGTCGCCTTCTGCACCCGCAGCACGCTGGGCAAGCTCACCGGCCAGGAGCGCCTCGTCTTCTGCCTCGACAGCGATCTGACTCCCCTGCCCCAGACCACCGCCCTGCGCGGTTACATTGATGCAGCCACCGGCATCCTCATCAGCACCGAAGTTCCCAATCCACCCATGCCGGCCAATGACAAGGACGAGCAGCTTGGCCGCAAAGCCGGTTCCCTCGGCCGCCTGCTGCCGGGCCTCGCCATCGAATCCACCACCGAGGGAGTGCGCATCAGCGGCCTGCTGCCAAATGACGACCGCAGCATCAGCATCCCCGCCGTGAAAATGGACGAGCAGGGATTCCTCACTCTGCCATGAACAGGGCCTGAATGTCGGACTGGGTGAGCTGGAGTTTGTCCGCACGCCCCGCGAGCAGTCCTTCCACCAACGCGGCCTTCTTCTGCTGCATCTTGACGATGCGCTCCTCGATGGTGTTTTCGCAGATGAGCTTGTGGACGAAGACAGGATTCTTCTGGCCGATGCGGTGCGCACGGTCGCTCGCCTGCGCCTCTGCCGCCGGATTCCACCAGGGATCGTAATGAATGACCGTGTCTGCGGTCGTCAGATTGATGCCCGCGCCACCCGCCTTGAGACTGATGAGGAACACCGGCACCTTGCCCGCCTGAAACTCCTGGATCGGTGTTTCGCGGTCCTTCGTGCTGCCAGTGAGCTTCACATAGCGCGTCCCGTCTTTCTTCAAGCGGGCCTCAATGATGGCGAGCATTTCCGTGAATTGCGAAAAGATGAGAATGCGGCGGCCTTCTTCGATGAGCTCGGGCAGCAGTTCATCCATGAGGAAGGCTGTTTTTGCGGAATCCGACACACCCTGCGCCGACTCCTGCTTCAACAACTGCGGATGACAGCAGACCTGCCGCAGCTTCAAAAGCGCATCCAAAACCACAATCTGGGATCGATCCAGCCCGTTCACCTCAATGGCTTCGCGCACACGCTTGTCCATCGCCGCACGGATCGTTTCATACAAATCCGTCTGCGCCTGGCCAAGTTCAATGCTGTGCAGGATCTCCGTCTTCGGCGGCAGCTCCTTGGCCACGGCATCTTTTGTGCGGCGCAACAGCAGCGGCTGGATGCGTGTGCTGAGCTGCCTCTGGCGCTCCGCATCGGCTTCACGCTCAATGGGATTGCGGTAATGCTGGCGGAAGGTGTCGGCATCGCTCAGCAGGCCGGGCATGAGGAAGTTAAAGAGGCTCCACAACTCGCCGAGGTGATTCTCCATCGGCGTTCCTGTGAGGCAAAGGCGGTGCTTGGCCTTCAATCCACTGCAGGTTTGCGCCGCGAGGCTCTTCGGATTCTTGATATTTTGAGCTTCATCCAGCGCAACGATATGCCACTCCTGCGCCTGCATGACATCAGCATCACGCACGAGGAGCGGGAAACTGGTGACGACGAGATCGTACTGCTTGAGGTGCTTGAAGTCGCTCTTGCGTGACTGCCCCTGCATGAGCAGCAGACTCAATGAAGGCGTGAATTTGATCGACTCATTGATCCAGTTCCGCAGCACGCTCGTCGGTGCCACGATGAGGCAGGGGTGCTTCATGCGTCCGCTTTCTTTCTCGATCAGGATGTGCGTGAGCGTCTGCAGCGTTTTGCCAAGGCCCATGTCATCGGCCAGAATGCCATGCAGGCCGAACTCGCGCAGGAACTGCATCCATGAGGCGCCCTCGCGCTGGTAATCACGCAGGCTGGCTTTCAAGGAAGCTGGAGGATCAATGAGGCCGATCTCGCGGAAGCTGCCAAGTTGCTGACTGAGTGCGGTCAGTTCTGCGGGCGCACGAATCGGCAGACCATCCAGCGTGGCGAGCTGTGCGGCGCGCAGTTTGTCGAGCTGGAGTTTGCCATCCTTGCGCACAGGTCGCGTGGCGAGGAGTTCGTCAAAGAAACGCAGCAGCACCACCAGCCGATGCGCTGGCACAGAGAGCACATCGCCTTGGTCACCGCCGAGTGAGAGCAGGAAGCGTTGATCGAGATTCTTTTCCAGCACAGCGGCGGTGAGGCCCTGATCAATGCAATCCACCAGCAGCGGCACCATCGAAATGCGACGCCCTTCGATTTCGACACCGAGATCGAGCGAGAACCATTCGCGCCCGTCCTGATCCCCCGCGAGATCCGTGAACCACGCATCTTCACCGGCATCATGGATTTGAAAGCCGATGTCCTCCGGCACCTCCACCCGCCAGCCAGACTCGCGCAGCTTGGGCACCTGGTCCTTGAGGAATTGCGACCAGAACAAAGCCTGATCACCCGCCACCGCCATGAAGCCCAGCGTGGACTCCGGAGCCTTGGCCCCTGGCAACGCTTCGGAGAAAGATTTGAAACCCAGGCCGGACAAGTCCGTCAGGAGCAGACGCTCCGAACGAAGATTGCGCACCAGAGTATGCCGCGTCTCGTTTTCATCCATCCACTGATGCGCCGGGCTGCGCACGAGCATTTCCAAGCGCAGCGGGCAGTCGTCGTATTCCGCGCAGGGCTGAATGAAGGCGATGCTGCGTGGCGCCCAGCCGCCGATGTTTCGCTTGGCCGTGATCTGCGGCATGTCCACGATCATGCGCCGCACCAGCAGGATGGGCTTGGGTTCTGACGGTGGCAGTTCGATCTCTTTCGGTTCCACCTGAGATTCCGAACCATCATCAGTGGCAACTGAAGTTTTTTCCCGCACACGCGCCATGGCTTCGATGCGTTTGCGTCCTTCTTCAAGATCGAGCATCAGCATCAGCGCCGCCGCATGCTGGCACAGCGTGCCCACCGCACAGGTGCAGTGGGAGGTCATCGCCATGCTGCCGTCTTCCCGCAGCCGCAGATGCGCTGTGACGGAGGCTGAATTGAACAAACCCGTGCCAATGCCCGCGATCAGCTCCACTTCATTCTCCGCACACACATGCACCCCCGCGAGGCCAATGTCCCCATGCTTGAGCAGCCGCCCGCCTTCCTCAATCTGCTGCCGCCGAAAGAGCCACAGCCACGATTTCGTGCGCACCTGCACCCAGAGTTTGGGAAATGAAAAATTGCCGAGATCCATCGAGTAATAATCAAAGAACTACATGCGCAAGGCTATGCATTCTTCGAGTTCGGGATCAACAGGGGGACCGAAAACTTGATTCGGGATTCGGACGTTTGCCCTTTTTCTGATTTGCCGGCACTGCCTAAACCAATAGCGCCAACATGAATGCCTATTCCACCTTTTGTTTCTGTTCCTTCCGCGACTGTCACAACGACATCAAAATTGATGCTCTGAACAGCACGACGAAATTGCCCCTTCTTATCTTCTGCATAGTAGCCATAGGGCCTGTCGTCTTTGCCATCAAATACAACGTCTCTTGGATTTACTGCTGCCCCTATGCCTGCAACAGCTTCGTCAGCCTCATTTATTCCGTGAGCGATCTGAACCAATGTCTCTTTGATGAATTGTTGTAGATTCATATTCTTTCCGCATCTCCTCGTAAATCATTTTCCTCTTCTATCCTGTATACATCTTCCATCGTAAAGGGACGAGTCCCTTCTGAAAATGAAATCTTATAATCAATTGAGCAGGCAATTCTCGATTTAAGCAAAGGCTGTTCGAGTTGTGGGATGCTAGTGATGGCATCGAGCAGCAGGTCCACTACCGCACATTTTTTGCGCCGAGCAGCGACCACTATTGCCGCATAGCTGTCGTCATCAAAATTGAACGTGATTTTCATGCACGACCATTGGTATTTTTCTAGAGCTGTCAAACCCCGCGCTTCACCTCATCCCACGCGGCATCCATCTGCTCCAGCGAGAGCTTGCCGAGTTCATGCCCCTGCTCGCGCAGATGCGTTTCCATGGCGTGAAAGCGGCGGGTGAATTTTTCATTCGCGGCTGCCAGGGCGGGCTCGGATTCGATGCCGAGTTTGCGGGCGAGATTGACGACGCTGAAGAGCAGATCGCCGAGTTCTTCTTCCATGTGCGCTTTATCACCAGAAGCGATGGCTTCTTCGAGTTCGGCGGCCTCTTCGCGGATCTTGGCAAAGACGGGCGTGGCATCCGGCCAGTCGAAGCCGACGCGTGCGGCTTTCTTTTGCAGCTTCTGCGCACGCATGAGGGCGGGCAGCCCATTGCCGGTGCCGTGCAGCAGGCCTTCGTGCTCCGTGCCTTTTTCGGTGCGCTTGATGGCATCCCATTGCTTCAGCACCGCATCGGAG
>NZ_JBIPNG010000306.1:0-8002 GCF_044373815.1 Prosthecobacter sp.
GATTGTAGCCGCCCATGAAGCTGAAACCCAGAACGTCTTCAATGAGGGCACCGCTCACTCGCGCACGATAGTCCTGCAGATTGTAGTTGCCTATCATTGTCTGCGCTTCGCCTTCCCAGCCCTGCATGGTGGGACGACGGCTGGTGATGTTGACGAGACCCCCGGCGGTGTTCCGGCCGTAGAGTGCGCCGACGGGCCCGCGCACCATATCGATCTGGTCAACATCGATCAGCATGATGCTGGAAGAGTTGCCATTGAACTGGGGTACGCCGTCTATGTATGTGGTAACGCCCGGATTGGTCGGGGATCCGCCGATGCCGCGCATGCGGGGGCTGCTTACAGCGCGTGCGCTGAACTCGGTGAAAAAAGTGTTCGGCGCATACAAGGCCGCATCCTTCACGGAATACATGCCAGCATCTTGAAGGGTCTTGCGCGGGATGACGGTGGCGCTGATGGGAGCTTCCAGCAGACTCTTGGTGGAGAGCTTCGGCGCGGAGATGATGATCTCATTGAGATCCACCGGCTTGGTTTGTTCGTCTTTTTTCTCGTCTCCCTGCTGAGCAAAGACGGAGCAGGTGGACATCAGGGCGGTCACGGCAAGAAGACGTGACAGCCCACATCGCGGGGATGAGTTCGGGAGAATCATGGCGGCGTGTGTTTTATCTTACTTGCGCATATTGGCAATAATTATTTCACTTCCGTTCGTCGGGATTCTTGCGGGGACAGGGCGATCTGCTAATCATCCCCCCATGCCCTCACGCACCGTGACACGTTCATTCGACTGCCTAACCGCCATGCGCGCGCTGGGAGAGCCGACACGCCTCCGTCTGGTGCGTCTCCTCATCGGTGGTGCGAAGCCTGTCACCGAGCTGTGTGAAGCCCTGAACGTCACACCCTACAACGTCTCCAAGCACCTGCGGGTGCTTAAAGAGGCCGGGCTGCTCGAAGTCGAGAAGCAGGGGCAGCAGCGCATCTATGCACTCGCAGAGGCGTTCAGTGAAAAACTCGCGAAAAACTCCAACACCCTCGACCTGGGCTGCTGCCAGTTTCATTTCGACAAGCTGCCGGAGTAGGCGCAATTCAGCGAAAGCATGGGAACCTATTGGCGTTCTCACCACCCATGCTCCGCGCTCTCACACTTCTGCTCCTTGGCAGCCCCTCGCTTTTTGCCGCTGCAAAACCCAACGTCCTGCTCATCTGCGTCGATGACTTGAAGCCGCTGCTCGGCTGCTATGGCGACTCGGTGGTCAAATCTCCCAACATCGACCGCCTCGCCGCGCGTGGAGTGCTGTTTGAAAAGGCGTTCTGCAATCAGGCCGTCTGTTCGCCCTCACGCAATGCGCTGCTCACAGGACTGAGGCCGCCGTCGCTGGGGATCTATGAACTGGCCACGAACTTCCGCAAAGCCGCGCCGGATGCCGTGACACTGCCGCAGCACTTCAAGGCAAACGGTTACCGCGCAGAGGGGCTGGGCAAGATCTTCCACGTGGGTCATGGCAATGTGAACGATGTAGCCTCCTGGAGCGTGCCGCATTTCACGCCGAAAACGATCAGCTACGCACTCAAGGAAAACAACCCGCCAGAGTCCACGCGCGAACAGGCGCTGTTTGAAAACAAGACGGATGCCTGGAAGCTGCCGCGCGGCGCTCCCACGGAGTCCGCCGATGTACCTGACAACCGCTATGGCGACGGCATGATCGCCGACGAAGCCGTGAAGCGTCTCGAAGCCGCGAAGCAGAAACCTGACGAGCCGTTTTTCCTGGCGGTCGGCTTTTTGAAACCTCATCTCCCCTTTGTGGCACCGAAGAAATACTGGGATCTCTACGATCCCACTTCCTTCAAACTGCCTGCTCTGCAAACCGCCCCCGCAGGCGCGCCCGAATTCGCACCCTCGACCTGGGGTGAGCTGCGCCAGTACCGGGACATGCCAGAGCAAGGCCCGCTGACGCAGGAGCAGGCCATTCACCTCATCCACGGCTACCATGCCGCCACGAGCTACATGGACGCGCAGCTTGGCAAAGTGCTCGATGCCCTCGACGCAAGCGGCCTGGCCAGCAACACGATCATCGTCTTCTGGGGTGATCACGGCTGGCATCTCGGCGACCACGGCATGTGGTGCAAACACACCAACTACGAGCAGGCGGCGCGCATTCCCGTGCTCGTTGTGGCTCCAGGCATTCAGCCGGCGCGCACGCAGACGCTCATCGAATCCTGCGACATCTACCCCACGCTGGCTGAGCTCGCACAGCTTCCCGCTCCGCCGCAGGGCGATGGCCGCAGCTTTGCCAGCGTGCTCAAAGATCCCGCCACCACCGTGCGGGACCATGCCATTCACGTCTATCCACGTGGGGGCGGTTTGGTCGGCCGTGCCATCCGCACCCAGCGCCATCGCCTTGTGGAATGGAAAAAGCCCGGCGCTGCGCCGGACACCGCCATCCTCGAACTGTATGACTATGAAGCCGATCCTGCCGAGACGAAAAACCTCGCTGCCGAGCAGCCGGCCGTCGTCAAGGTGCTCCGCCAATTCCTCTCCCAGCATCCCGAGGCCAAACCGCAGATCTCCAGCAAGCCGGAAGCGGCACCCAAAAAGCCCGCGCAGGATCGCGGGAAGATGTTTGATCAACGCGACAAGGACAAGGACGGCCAGCTCACCAAAGAAGAGTTTCTGCTCAACCAGCCCGACCCTGACGAGGCACCCAAACGCTTCCCCAAATTCGACACGGATGGCAACGGCACGCTGAGCCGTGACGAGTTCATCAAGGGCGGCAAGAAGTAGCCGCTAAGCCCTTTGCCGCTTCCAGATCTGGCACATGTACCAGGCTTTGAAGGTGGCCGACAGCTCACGGTAATTGGAACAGCCTTTGAACATTGTCCCGGCAAAGCCGGCGGCCAGGAACTCAGCTGCAAACTGGCTGCGGTCAGCGCGTGAGACGTTCCCTTTGCGCATCTTGCCAAGGAAGTGCCCCATCTCACGCACGACCTGCTTATGCAAGGCCCCGCGTAGAGCAGCCGGCTGCCCCTTGGCAAAATCCTTCAGCAGCGCCGCGACTTTGAGGTAGCTGGCGATGCGATGATGCACTTTGTCAGCATCACGCGACTGCGTCAGCGAGCTTGGATTGCTCCGGTAGCCATAGCGCGGCGGCTGTGAAAACCCCATGCGTTTGACGGCCAGCGCCAGCTGCACCGTCCATGGGATGTCTTCATGAATCATGTCACGCCGGAACCGCATCTGTGCCGCTTCGATCACACTGCGCCGGCAGAACTGCAGCCACACATAGTGAGGCCATTCGCGCTGTATGACACCCTGCACCAGCCAGTCGGATCCGCTCAAGATAGAATCCCAGGGCTGCCGGCTGAGAATAGCTGGCGGCTGAGAATTCAGAAGCACCTGCGGATCGGTCCTGAAGCTGAAACCATTGCACAATAGGCAGTCCAAATCTCCCTGCTCAGCCTGCTGATGCCACATCGCCAATGAGCCGGGAGCGATCCAGTCATCACCATCAAGAAAGGCCACCCATTTGCCCGAGGCACGATCCAGCCCGGCATTCCGCGCCGCCGAGACGCCCTGATTGGCCTGCTCGATCACGATGATCCTGGGATCACGCTCCGCGTGGGCTTTGATCTTGCTCAGCGACCCGTCCGTGGAGCCGTCATCAATGATGATGATCTCCAGCGACAGCTCCCCCTGCGCACACGCCGCCGAGAGGGATTCATCCAAAAACGGCTCGTTGTTAAAAACGGGAATGATGAGTGAGACGTCGGGTTGCATGGAGGGTGGGTCGCTAAAAGAGTCCAAGAGCACCCATCCAGCAATCGACTTTACTGTTCACGCCGCCTGCTCCACCCCGCTCAAGCGATATTCAGACGGCGACACTCCGGTGTGGCGGCGAAACCAGGCGGTGAAGTGGGACGCATGGCGAAAGCCCAACGCGAAGGCGACTTCTTTGAGCGTGACCTGATCCGCCACAATGCGCTCGCGTGCGACATCGAGCCGCCGCCGCTCCATGAACATGCGCAGCCCAATGCCAAACTGCTGCTGCATCAACTGTTCCGCACGGCGGCTGCCGATCGGAAAATCCGGGGGCAAACTCGGCGTCGTTTGATCCAGCGGCAGCCCCTGCAGCCACGCAACGATTTGATCCACACGGCGGCGGCGTGCCCTCACCTGGAGTTCAGGCTGAACACCGAGCTCTTGCAAAGTTTCCATCCACACCGCAAACCAGTCGACGAATGCGGCCTCTCGTGCGGCCCACTCACGCGCAGAATACAAAGCGGCTTCAATGGCCTGACGATAGGTGACGACTTTCTGCGCACCGTGAATACTGGCAAAAAGCTGCCGTGTGGCTTTCTGCAGTGCGGGAGCCTCAGCGGCGAAATTGAGCGCATCGCGGAACAACGATGTACCATCCGGCCACTGGCTGCGGAAGCCGACGGACAACAGCCGGGTGTTTGCGGCAAACCAGTGCCGCCGCAGCCGGGGCGATGAAAAAAACGCATGACCTCTTGGCACAAGGGTCTCCTTGCCATCCGCCCGGATGCGCACTTCACCACGCTCCACGAAGAAGACGCCCGCAGGCACCGGGATCTCGGCCGACCACACCCCGCTCTGCGGCACGGGACCACGATACACCCACAGCCACTCATGGCGCAGGCTGCGCCAGACATCAGCTGGAAGTTGGATGACCTGCTTTTTTGGCATCACCCAGCTATGCGGGGGATGTAAGCGATTTCAATCCGACATAATTCACCCGGGTTGCCAGCGCCCCCGGCGTGGCTTTGATCCACGCATGAAATCCAACCTCCTGCTGCTCGCGGCATTCACAGGCTTCCTCGCAGCCGAGGAACCACGCCATGTCAGCGGCATCTACCCCAGCCTCGCCATGTTCAACAATGAAGGCGAATGCGGCACGGGTGCCGTGGTGCCTTGGGCGGACCGCCTCTGGGTCATCACCTACGGACCGCATCTGCCCTTCGGATCGAGCGACAAGCTTTACGAGATCACTTCGGATCTAAAACAGATCGTACGTCCCGAGAGCGTGGGCGGCACGCCCGCGAACCGCATGATCCATCCCGAGTCACAGCAGCTTTTCATCGGCCCTTATGTGATCGACGCGGACCGCGCTGTGCGGGTGATTCCACCGAACAAAATGCCGGGTCGGCTCACGGGCAATGCGCGCCACTTGACCGATCCCGCCGGCAAAATTTATTACGCGACGATGGAAGAGGGCCTCTACGAGGTGGACGTGAAATCACTGGCTGTCACCTCGCTGATCCGCGACGGCAATCCTTTAAAGAAAGGCTTCGAAGTCACGACACCTCTCACGAAACAGGAGTCTCAACTGCCGGGCTATCACGGCAAAGGACTCTATTCGACCCAAGGCCGCGTGATTTACGCCAATAACGGCGACCGTGACAAACGCGTGCTCACGGACCCCACCACCCCCAGCGGCGCTCTGGGAGAATGGCGCAAGCCCGGTGAAGACTGGCAGCTCGTGCGGCGCAATCAATTCACCGAAGTCACCGGCCCCGGCGGCATCCAGGGCAGCGCGGCAGACGCACCGGCGTGGAGCATTGGCTGGGATGCGAAATCTCTCATCCTGATGCTGCTGGATGGCGGCAAATGGCAGTCGTTTCGTCTGCCAAAAGTCAGCCACAGTTACGACGGCGCGCATGGCTGGAATACCGAATGGCCGCGCATCCGCGACATCGGTGAAGATGATCTGCTCATGACGATGCACGGCGCGTTCTGGCGCTTCCCACGCACCTTCTCCGCAGCCAACACGAACGGCATCCGCGTGCGCAGCGCCTACATGAAGGTGATCGGCGATTTCAGCCGCTGGAACGACCGTCTGGTCTTTGGCTGCGATGATTCCGCGAAGTCGGAGTTCCTCAACAAACGCAAAGTCAAAGGCGGAATCGACAGCGTGGGGCAGTCGCAGTCCAATCTGTGGTTCACGAGTCCCGAGACGCCGGACAAGCTCGGCCCCGCGCATGCAAGCGGTGAGGTATGGCTGCATGAGAGCGTGAAGGCGGGCACTATGGCAGACCTGTTTCTGGTAGCAGGCTGGAAGCACCGCAGCGTGTGGCGGATAGATCACACGGTCGGATTCGCCGAGCATGAGGAGATCGACGCCACCGTTGAATGGCTGCAAGTGGCGGCCGACCATGACAGCAAGGATACGAGTGTAATCATCACGCTGACGAATGGCGAAGCACGCGGCACTGAATCGGATGCGATCTTTGACGGCGTGGCGCGTGTGAATGATGCGAAAGTGCAGACGGGTGTTTTCCGCGCTCGTGGTGAAAACAAGCGGACGCTGAGCTTTGCGTCTGACGCAGGTTATTACGAGATGGATGCGGATCTGAAGCTGAGGCGTGTGGAGGACGTGAAAGCAGAGCAGTTTGTGAAGACGAAGGTGGCGATTCCCAAGCAAGTGATCACGCTTGATGAATCCAGCGTTCTTGTCGTCGATGATCGTGGCCGCCGCTGGCGCCTGCCACGCGTCAGCACAGATTTGGATGCTGCCACAAACGCCGGTGAACTGCGCATCTGCCGTGAGGTGGCGACGGAGCGCGACATGCTGAGCGCCTGCGGCACTTTCTTCGAGCTTCCCGCCGAAAATGCCGACGGCTTCGCGAAGATCCGCCCCATCGCCTCGCATAATCTGCGCGTGACCGATTTCGGCGGCTATCGCGGCCTTTTTCTCATGAGCGGCATCAAGCCGGATGCGCCTGCCAATGAACACATCATCCGCAGCACCGATGGCAAAGCCGCTCTCTGGGCTGGTGCGATTGACGATCTCTGGAAACTCGGTAAACCACGCGGTGTGGGCGGCCCATGGAAGAACACGAAGGTCAAAGCGGGCCAGCCGAGCGACCCATTCCTCATGTGGGGCTATGACAAACGTACGCTGACCCTGAGCATTGATGATGCACAGGCAGTGAACCTGAAAGTCGAGCTGGATCTGACCGGCACCGGTCTATGGGTGACTTATAAAGAAACCAAGCTGAAAGCAGGCGCCCAGCTCAGCATCGAGTTCGAGCCTGCGGTGCAGGCGCGCTGGCTCCGTGTCACGGCAGATGCCGCATGCACCGCCACGGCGCAGCTCAAATACGAGTGATTACTTCTTCCACCGGAACGGATGGAGAAACTGCTGCCAGTAACCTTGCGGGACCGGATGGCCGCCAATGCCATAGCCTTCGGGCCAGCGGCCGTTTTCGGGCATGTGGTGGGTGCCGAAGAGTTTGTCGAATAGCGGAAAGTGAATGGCGAAGTTCACATCGATGGCTTCCTTCTCAATGCCGTGATGCCAGTGATGGAAGCGAGGTGTGACGAAGAATTTTTCGAAGATGCCGAGCTTCCAGCCGAGATTGGAGTGAGCAAAGGTGGCGAAGAGATAGACGACCAGCACATACGCATTCACCGCCGTCTGGCTGAAGCCGAGCAGGATCATGGGAAAGACCGTGGTCCCGCGCAGCACAAGGATTTCAAAGAAGTGCATCCGCGCTCCGGCCATCCAGTCCATGCTCTGCGCCGAGTGATGCACTGCATGGAAGCGCCACAGGGCCGGAATGCGGTGAAACAGCCGATGCACCCAGTACTGCACCAGATCCGTGAGGAACATGATGGCAATAAGCTGCACAAGAAACGGCAGCGCGGCCACCCAGGCACGCATCTCCGTCCATGACGTTTGTTTGAACAGCGTCTGCGCCGGCATGAAGCTCAGCCAGGTCAGGACCTGCACCATCATGCTGCTGACGAGGTAGTAGAACAGATCCTCGCGCCATTCCTGGCGGAAGATCCCCTGCTCCGCCCGGTGCGGAAAAATCGTCTCCAGCGGGATGAAGAGAAAGCCGGTGAAAAGCAGCCGCAGGATGAAGAAATCGAGGCCGAAATACACCGGCGTCAGATCGGAGACCACCGCAGATGCTGAAGTGCCGCCAAACGTCACTGCCAGCAGCGTCGCCACCATGCCGGTGAGGCCGAGAGCCTTGCCCGCAC
>NZ_JBIPNG010000307.1:0-7988 GCF_044373815.1 Prosthecobacter sp.
AACAGCATCATGAAGAAGCCGAAGGTGCCGAGGAAAGTGTACTTATCGACCCAGGTGGCCTCATAGACGCCCCAGGAGCCCGGTGTCATGTGACGCTCCAGCGTGGTGGCGATGATGACGTAGCGCTCGAACCACATGCCAGCGTTCACGAACATGCAGACGATCATGACGACCCAAACATTGTGACGGCACCAGCGGCTCCAGAAGAGCTGCGGGGCAAACACGTTGCAGCTGAACATCCAGTAGTAGGCCCAGGTGGAAGGACCGGTGAGACCACGCAGCGTGAAGGCGGCGGCTTCATAAGGATTGGCGCTGTAGTAGGCCACGAAGAGCTCCATGCAGTAGGCGTAACCGACGATCGTACCTGTGAGCAGGATGATCTTGGCCATGTTGTCCACGTGCTTGGCCGTGATGAGGTCATCCAGGCCGTAGATGCGGCGCACTGGAAGCATCAGGGTCAGCACCATCGCGAAACCACCGAAGATGGCGCCTGCGACGAAGTAGGGCGGGAAGATGGTAGTGTGCCAGCCAGGAACGATGGAGGTGGCGAAGTCGAAGGACACGACGGAGTGCACGGAGAGCACCAGCGGTGTGGAGAGAGCAGCCAGAAGCATGTAGGCGGTCTCATAGTGGCTCCAATGGCGATTGCCACCGCGCCAGCCGAGGGCGAAAAGACCGTAGAGGAACTTCTTCAAACCTGGGCGGCAGCGGTCACGCAGCGTGGCAAGGTCGGGCACGAGACCCAGGAACCAGAACACGGCAGAAACGCTGAAGTAAGTCGAAACGGCGAACACGTCCCAGAGCAGGGGAGACTTGAAGTTCTGCCAGATGGCGTTGGCGTTCGGGATCGGTGCGAGGAACCACACCATCCACACACGGCCGACGTGAAAGGCCGGGAACAAACCGGCGCACATCACGGCGAAGATCGTCATGGCTTCCGCAGCGCGGTTCACTGACGTACGCCATTTCTGGCGGGTGAGGAACAAGATGGCGGAAATGAGCGTACCGGCGTGGCCGATACCGATCCAGAACACGAAGTTGGTGATGTCCCAAGCCCAAGCGACCGGCTGCTTCTGACCCCAGACACCGACGCCGGTGGAGATGAGGTAGGTAAAGCAGAAGACCATCAGTCCGGTCAGCAGCACGGAAGGCACAAACAGGATCCACCAGAGGGCGGGCTGCTTGTTTTCCACGATGCCGCAGATGCGATTCGTGATCCACGAATAGGAGCGGTTGTTCAACACCAGCGGCTCGCGTTCGAGGATGCGCGGTGTGTTAGTAGCTGTAGCGGAGGCGTCCATGTGTCCGGTTTAGAATTGGTTGTTGCTCCACACGGCGATGTTTTCTGCGCCGGGCATGTCCTTGTTCGGATTGCGCAAACGGGCGAGGTAGCTCGTGCGAGGGCGGGTGCCGATGTACTTGAGCAGCTGGTAGTTGCGGGGCGCTTCCGGGATGCTCTTCGTTGGATCCTTGAGATCTTCGTAGCCCTTGATCTGGACGATGGCGCTGTTTCTGTCGGCCAAGTCCCCGAAGACGATCGCTTCTGCCGGGCAGGACTGCTGGCAGGCGGTTTTGACAGTGTCGGTCGGCACGCGGAAGTCCTTGGTGTCGCGCTGGACCTGCTTCTGCAGGATCTTGGCGGATTCGAGGCGCTGCACGCAGTAGGTGCACTTTTCGATGACACCGCGCATACGGACGGTGACGTTCGGATTGCGCTGAAGGCGGATGCTTTCGTCCTCACGCTTCTCGCCCAGAGGGCCAGCGTAAAGATTGCCAACTTTCAAGCCGAGCACGCTGGTTTCGATCAGCGGGTTGCGCTTGTTGTAGTCGAACCAGTTGAAGCGGCGGGCGGTGTAAGGGCAGTTGTTCGCGCAGTAGCGGGTGCCGATGCAGCGATTGTAAGCCATGGCGTTGAGGCCATCTGGCGTATGAACGGTGGCGTTCACCGGGCAGACGGTTTCGCACGGAGCGGATTCGCACTGCTGGCAGGCCAGCGGCTGGTGCACCATTTCGGCGTTCTCGAGCTGCTCGGGTGTCGCGTTGTCTTCGGCCCAGGTGCTTTCCTGTTCGACTTCGTTCTTGCCCCACTTTGGCACGGCGAAGTAGCGATCCATGCGGATCCACTGCATCACGCGTCCTTTGCGGACCTGATCTTTGCCGACGACTGGAATGTTGTTTTCGCTCTGGCAGGCGACGATGCAAGCCGTGCAACCAATGCACTTGCTGAGATCGATCGACATGCCCCACTGGTGCTGCTTCTCGTAGTCGAAGCCGTCCGGGTTCTCTTCGGATTTCACCCCGACCTGGCCTTTGTAGAGGGAGATGTTTTCCGGGATGTGGCTGTCCATGCCGGTCTTCTGCGCGAAGGCCACATCTTTGTTGAAGGTGTCGAGCGTGCCCTCACGGTACACCGCGCGGCCTTCCATCGTATTCTGAGCCTGCGTGATGGCGAGTTCAGCGATGGCGGAGAGCACTTCAATCTTGGCACCGCTCAGGACGAAAGAGCCGGGCTTCGTGCGCAGAACGTAAGCGTTCACGCCGCGGTCACCACTGACCATGCCGACGCCGATCTGACCGTAGCCGAGAGGCAGGGTGATGGAGTTGGACACATGTCCGGGAGCTTCGATGGCGGGGATTTCGATCGAAATATCGCCAACGGTAATTTTGACGTGCTGGCCTTCCTTGAGACCCAGACGGCGGAAGGTCACAGAACCAATCCAAGCCGCATTTTCCCAAGTGAGTTTCGTCACCGGATCGGGAGCTTCCTGGAGCCAAGCGTTGTTGACGTAGCGGCCGTCATAGACGCTGGAGTCGGCCACGAGGACGACTTCGAGAGCATCATCCGTCGGAGCGACGACAGGCGTGGCTTTGGCGAGGATGCCAGCAACGGCGGCGACGTTCGGAGCCGTTGTTGCCTTGGCGTAAGCGGAGCCTTTGAGGAAGCCGTCACGCAGGGTGAAATTCCATTTCTTTTCGTCGAGGCTGCCAGCCACGGCGGCGAAAGTATCGCGCACGGCGGTGTAGGCGGCGTCTTCGGCGGGGGCAGCAGGTGCGGCACCGGCGGCGGCTGGCGCAGCGGCTTCGACCGGGCCAAGCTTTTTGCGGCCAAGCAGCGCAAGCAGGACTTCCACACGGCTTGCACCGTCATAGAGAGGGGCGATCATCGGCTGGACGATCGAGTAGGTGCCATCAGCAGCACGGACATCACCCCAAACTTCAAGGTAGTGGGCAGCTGGAATGTGCAGCGCGGCCTGACGAGACGTGACGTTTTTCTGAGTGCCGACGTGAATGAGCTTCACGCCTTTGTCAGCCACGAGTTTGGCCAGTGCGGTAGCGTCTGGGGCGTCGTAGTAGAGGCTGGAAGGAGTCAGCGAAAGGAGGGTCTTGACCTGACCGCCGGCAATTGCCGTCTGGAGATCGGCGAAGTTGCCGAGTTCAGGGGAAGCAGCGCCTTGAAGAAGTTCGATGGTCGAACCGTAAGCGCCAAGGGCGTTGTTGATCGAAGCGACCAGCGCATGCACTTCCGCGCCGTAGCGGGAACCGGCGAGGACAAGGGCCTTGCCTTTGTTGTCGATCAAATCACGCACTGCAGGTGCGATCCACTCTTTGAGGCTGGCGGGTGCGGTGTCGGCCAGAGCCTTGGCGGAGGCGTCTCCCAACTGGGCAGCGATCACAGCCGCAGCCACAGGGATAAGACTTGCCGCGAGCGGCTTGCGATGATCAGCCATGCCGCCGGTCAGCGTGTAACGATTTTCCAGGACGTAGAGGCGGTTCATTTCCGCTTCGGTCGTTTCCTTCGTCTTAGCACGATGCTTGGTGAAAGCAGAGATGGGCTCGCCTGCCACGGGGTCCACCCCGAGGAAGTCGCAGTCCAGGGAGAAAATGCGCATCGCGGAGCCGAGCTTCACGAAGGACTTCACATCAGCGCCCAGCACTTCCTTATTGGCAGCGGCCTGGCCTTCGCCACCCACCGCTTCGTATTGGAACAGTTTGATCTGCGGGAAGGCAGCCTTCACCTCACCCAGCAGGCGCTGGTAGGTCGGGGAAGTCGAGGCGCCCATCACGACGCCAAGGCTGGCACCCGAGGACTTTTTCGCTTCATCGATGGCTGCGGCGAGCAGTTCGTTCGCCTTGGCCCAGGAGAGTTCCTTGCCAGCGCCCATCGGCTTCTGGGAGCGCTCAGGATCGTACAGATCCAGCACGGAGGCCTGTGCAAAACTGTTGAGCCCTCCACCCAGTGGGTGCAGCGGATTGCCAGAAAGGTGCGTTGGACGGCCTTCATGCGTGGTGACCACCAGAGGCACACCACCACCGTTTTGCGGCATCGTGGTTGCGTACAGGAGCGACTTGCCCGGCACCATCCATTCGACGTGCTGGGTGTAAGGCAGAATGTTGACGAGGGGACGGCGGCAGCTGGCCAGGCCCATCATGCCCACGCTGGCACCCATGATCTTCAAAAATTCACGACGGCTGTTTTCACGCTCTTCGTCGTTCAGGCTGTCTCCCTCAGGGAATTCCTGGCCCAGATTTTTCAAGAAATCTTCACGACGGTCCAATTCGGCGACACTGCGCCAATAGCGCTTGGCGTTCTGCGGCTCCTCAGGATGCTTCCAAATACGTTTCATGTGTCAGTAAAAGGGGCGCGGGGGTTAGCGATGGCAGGTGGTGCAGGATTCCGGCGGCTGAATCTGCCAGTGCTTCTTGATCTGGGTGCCCACTTCAGTCTGGGTCACGTTTTTACCGTAGGTTTTCTCAGCGAGAGCAACGATCTGTTCAAGACTGTCAGCTTTGGCGCCTTCACCGCCGATGGTGGTGGCGATCTCGGCTGCTGGAACCTTCTTGTCGATAAGAGTCTTGTAGAACTCGTCACGCTTCAGGTCACTGGGCTGGTAATCCAGCTTGGTGACGAACTCGAGAGGGCGCAGGTTCTTCTCAGGATTGCGGTGGCAGTCAAGGCACCAGCCCATCGACTGCGGCTGATCGTGTCGGACGACTTCCATTTCGTTGATCTTGCCATGGCAGGAAACGCAGGAGACGCCGCGGTTGAGATGCGCGCTGTGATTGAAGTAAACGTAGTCAGGCGACTTGTGGACCTTGACCCATGGGATCGACTTGCCGGTTTCGTTGGCTTTGATCACCATCTCCAGCTTGGGAGAATTGCTGCGGATGTTGCCTTTGCCCGGGCCATGGCAGTTGAAGCAGGTCTGGTTGGTCGGCACGTTCGAGTGACTGGAGGTCTCTACGAAGCTGTGACAATACCGGCAGTCCAGCGCGAGCTGTCCTGCATGAATTTTATGTGAAAATGGCACTGGCTGCGTCGGCTCATAACCTAAGCGAGTGTATTTCGGTGTGAAGTAGTAGGCAATGCCGACACTCACGCCGAAGGCAATGAACACGACGGCAATGGCGAGCTTGAGAGGCAGCCAGTTGCTCCAACGCGGAAAAAAGTTACCCATAGAAAGTGTCGGAAAGATGAGCTTGTGAAATATTTCACAAGGAATTCCAGAATAGGGAGACGACAGCATGTTTGCAACCGTCATCTTAATTTTTTTGAACTTTTATACGCGAATCTTGTCTATTGCGAATCTGTCTCAAAAAAATGCGGCTGAAGGGTGCTTCTTCCCGCCTCTCGGTTCAACCCCACTCGACCCAGAGCACATTGTGCTCAAAATCCAGGGTCACGCGGTAATCCTCCAGCAGATAGGTACCCAGACGAGACGGCCCGGGCATCACATCCACCTGCGCAAAGGGGTAATAGGATCCGAACAGCCCGAGCGCCTTGAACTCCAGCACACGCACATTCGCCTCCTTGGGAGTCTGCGCGCCACCGACGCCTGTGATCAGGTAGTTTCCTCCCACATCCCAGCCGCCATTCTTGTAGCCAAGCAGTTCGGCGACGCGCCGGTCCAGCTGCACACCGAAAACAGAACCTGAGTCGACCACGGCCTCCCAGGAAAGGCCACGACATTTGAGCAGGGTCGTCGGCACGCCGTGTTTCATGCTGAGGCTGGCCTTGTGCATGTGCTTGCGCACCTGACCTGGAAAACTGCGGGTGATGCCAAACTCAAACTCCTCCTTCAGAAAATCGAGCGTCGCATACTTGCAGTTCCTGGCCAGCATGTTCACGCCCAGCAGGGAGATCCCCAGATGCTCCTTGAGAATGCCCGCACCCAGAGTCGTGCGCTGCATGCGGACGATGCAAGGCAGGTTTTCCAGACGCCAGGTGCCGATTTGCAGCGTCGGAATGATGGCTGCCATGCCCGGTACGTTTTCCAGCACTCCAGCCATGGTGGGCCGAACCTGCGGCACCGTGCGCATGCCGTACTCCACCGCTTGCTCGGCATCGAACACGCTCAAGGCTGCCCCAGTGTCGAGCATGTACTTTGTCGGTTTGTAGCCATTGAGGCTGACTTTGAGGTAGGGGATGCCCCTCTCATAGTACATGGGAACCTTAACCACACCTTCTGGCGGCGGCACGCTGTTCGTTCGTATGTTCAAGCCGCCTTTGCTCGTCGGCTTGAGTTCGGAGGCTGAGATCGCCTGCGCCTGCAACTGCTTCTGCACCGCCTCTGGCACCGCCTCTCTTTTCACCGCAAACGAGTCGGCACACCCGGTGAGACATGCCATGGCGATGATCGTCAGCGCCATTCTTAGGACGATGGTGAAATGCAGACCATTCATAGTATGTGAGCCATCCATTGTGGGATTGCCACTGTCAACCAGCAGCGCTCATAAGAGTTGCGGCTCACCGCTCCAGCCAGAGCATATTGCTACGAAAATCCACCGTCAATCGAGTGCCCTGCCAGAACCGTGAACCGACACGCTTGGGCCCCGGCATGACATACAGAGTGGCTCCCGGATAAGTCTCCCCGCACAGTGTGGCCGCAGGCACCTGAATCGTGCGCGCACCCACCTGATCCGCCCGCACGCTGCCGCCGACGCCGCTCAAGATCAAACCTTCGCCCATGCCCATGCCATCATGCGCATGGCCCAGACGGGCGGCGGTGCTTTGATCGATCACGATGCCCCAGGTCGAACCCGAATCCACCACCGCGTCCCAGGAGATGCCACCGGAGCTGACACGAATGACGGGCATGCCGTTCACCCAGCGCACGGGCGTACGCGTCACCACACCTTGGGTGGGCTGAAACGTACCAGCGAAACCCAGCTCCACCGTGTTGCGCTGGTAGTCGATGGTCAGAAAGCTGCAATGCCGGCGCAAGTGATCCATGCCGAGGATGGCGCTGCCCAGTCCGTTGGGTCGAAAGCTGGAAATGCCACGCACCAGGCATCGTACGTTAGTGGCATGCCATTGGCCGAGGTCCATCGTGCTCATCACCGCCTGGCTGGCTCCCGCGATACCATGAACGCCGTGAATCTGCAGCCTGCACCCGCCGGAGGGAAGGAGACCGCAGTGGGTGGCCACATCAGGCTCGAAGACGCTCAGCGTGGCTCCGGTGTCCAGCAGCAGAGGAATGGCGCCCTGTCCGTTGATGCTGGCCATGACGTGCGGCGTCCCTGCACGCAGCTGCATCGGCACTGCCACATCCGCCCCGGGATTCTGCGGCCCGACCGGCAGAAACGGCATCATGCAAGATGACATCAAACACGCGATCAGAAGGGTGAAGAACGTTTTCATGCGGCTGGAGCATGATTACCTCCTTTCCGCGCATGCGCACCCGGTGCTTTTGCCACGAGGCAGGACGATTCGTTCAAATCACACACAAATCCTTGTGTGCAGCGGCGTATTATCGGAGATTTCCTTTTTGCCGACCTGAATGACAGCCTACCTGATTCGACGCCTATTGCTCATCCCGCCGACGCTCATCGGCATGACGTTGGTGGTGTTTTTGATCATTCGTTTCACTCCCGGCGGCCCGATGGAGCAGGCTCTGCTGGAAGCGCGCATGAAAAGCGACGGTCAGCGCGGCGGCACAAACCGTCAGCAATCCAGCGGCCTGACCCCAGCGCAGCTGTTGAAACTGCAG
>NZ_JBIPNG010000630.1:0-3149 GCF_044373815.1 Prosthecobacter sp.
ACGCCTACTACAACAACAAGCGCAAGCACTCGGCCATCGGCTACCTCACACCCAACCAGTTCGAAACTCAGCACATCAACCTCAACTAATTAAGCGTCCCTGGTCCAATATTGCGTTGCACCTCATTCCCCCTGGCTCTCTTGGGTCGTCGGAAAGCTTACTTGAAACGCTTCCCTTATGCCATCTGCTATCGAATCCTCGCAGATCGAGTGCGTATCCTCTCAGTTCGTCACGACAAACGCCACCCCCTTTACGGCGCCCGGCGCAAATAAAGTAGCCCAGTTGCGCCGCAACTGGGTTCTGGCCCCGGGAGCGCGGCATTCCAATGCCGCTCCGGCCCGTCAAAGCGTGGTTAAAGCGATAACCTCTCATACACACATCGCGCATCTCGCTCCCCCCGACCCCGGAGGGGTCAAAGAAGGTAGCCAGGGGTAAGCTCGCGCAGCGAGCGCCACCCCTGGAAAGCCGCACGCAATCCGGGAAGCAAACCCAGCACCTTCTTCTCACTCCGCGCTCACCAGCAGCGTTTGCAACGAGCCTCCGCCAGCAAAGGAGCCCGCTCCTGCGCAGCCCCGCAGGGATTGCCCCATCGCGGCATCAGTGCAGTCGTGCGTACCTGCTCAATACAAAACGCCCAGGTGAGCCTCAGCGCAGGACTGGCAAACTCTCTCGCTATGCATCCAACCCTTAGGTTGGCGCTCGCGGCACATGCGGCACACACCAAAGAAGCGCGGCACCTGCAGCAAATGAAGCCGGGCAGCGCTGATCTCCTCAGCCGGGGTGGTGGCAGCCAGTGTCTCGACTTTCACCCAGCGCGAACGCGGCCTGTGAGGATGCGGCCAGGAAATGACCTGACATTCCAGGCGCAGGCCGTCGGGCCTTGCCTTCACGCGCGTGAACTGTTGAATCAGCTGGTCATTGTTCATGGTCTTGAGGCATCAAGGGTGCTCCGCATTTGCCCGCCCCTCCACATAAAACCGCTTTCTCATTCCCCGATCCCCGGAGGGGATCGCAGCCGGTAGCCAGGGGCGAAGCTCGCGCAGCGAGCGCCACCCCTGGACAGCCAAACGCAATCCGGGAAGCAAAGCCAGCGCCTTCTTCACACACCGCGCTAACCAGCAGCGTTTGCTCCGCCCTGCCGCAGCCTCATTTTGCCAGCGACTCAAGCATCAAACGCATCTCCCTTTCCGCATGACTTTCATCGCGCGCCGTAAAAACATAGGGAGCTCGAAAGCGTAAGGATGACTTGGGAACAAAGTTGGTTACGGCCTCGGCCGCCGCTCGAATCATTTCATTGACCTGCCGATTGATTCGTTCGCCGTAAAAAGACTCTCCGTTCAGAAACCCACAGGTCCAGTAATTCATATGCTCAAGCGCTTTGCAGAGTGCAACAGCGGTGTCATGCTCGATTTTGAAATGTGCACCCATGACGCCAGCACAAGCCCAAGTCGTGTGCTTGGGAGGCTTCGGCTCATCAGGTTTCATTTTTCCCATTAGATTCGTGGCATACTCACGCACGATCTGGCCCGCTTTGTCTGTGTCTAACTCTCCGGCAGTCCAAAGTTCGTAAATTTTACGCCGCCACGCGACTGGCCCCTTGGGTTTGCGCTCCGCTTTACTGAGTCCAAACGCTTTCAGGGCTTTGTAACACAGCTTGAAGAGCGTATACGAAAACTCTCTTTCTGCGTAGCGATCCTTCTTCTCTGCTACGCCCAATGCTTGGCCGGCTTTCATGACCTTTTCCCAGTCCCATTTTTCCTTGGAGATCTCTTGATGAATGTGTTCAACGATATTGGCAGTGTTGAGTTTCATAGAATGGAACTGCGCAACGCGCAAAAAGCATGCCGCCTTGGAGGGACGAGCGCCTATCTTCGAAAGACCACGCAACAGTTTTCATGCTCCTCAAGCCCGGAGGGCTGGCACAACCGTAGCCGTAGGTGCCAACCCACGGTGGCCGCATGCCAACGAATACCTCTCCACGTCGAACCGTGTAGCGGTGACACAAAACGCTGCATGCCTACCACCATCAATCTCACACCACCACGTCGCTTAGCTTGCTTTCCACGAACAGGAATACAGGGTTGAACATGTCTGAGCCATCAAACGCCCGCCGATTTTTTGACGAAGTGTTCAATCAACCAGGTGAAAGTTTTCAATTTTTGGAAAAATTGGCATTACCAGCTTCCAAAACTGAAGAGACTGAGTGGATGGATTTCAAGGGTGCAAAGCAACTCACAGGATGCCTCAACTCCAAAACGCCTGAAGTTGTAAAAAGCGAAGCTGAATCAAAAATTCGAGAAATTTGGAGCGAGTATATTGGGGCATTTGCAAACTCTGGAGGCGGTGTGCTGATATGGGGCATAGATGCCCCAAATAAAAATGCTGTGGGAACTTCGTTGGTTGCAGATGTACATCATTTTAGCGAACTGTTAATCAATCATACAAAATCAGTAGTTGATCCCCCTGTTCAAGGAGTGGAAGTGCGGGGGATTACTCGCGACCAATCTCCAGAAGGATTTGTGGTTTGTCTGGTGCCACAAAGTAAATTCGCTCCCCATAGATCGCTTTTTGCAAAGCGTGAATATTACCTCAGATGCCAGGATGGCAATCATTCATGCCCAGTAGCAGTTCTGCGGCGTCTTTTTTACCCTCAGGCATTTTCATATTTGGTTCCGTTGGTTCGACTGCATCTAAGCCTGGGTGACGATCATCATTATCACCTGCAAGGTACAGTCGACATTGTGAACAAAGGACAGGCTTCCGCTTCAGAAGTGTTTGTGGAGTTTAAAGGAGGGCAGCAATTGAGCCTGAATACAGACGATTGGGACAAGGAACCGCGCAACCGCAAAGCATACCAATCACATAAATCCATTCATCCAGGGCAAAGTCTTCGGTTGGCGCATAACTTGTTTTGCCGCCTACAGCGTCCTGACCAGATGAACGCTACTCATTCTGAAAAATTTGAGATCCGAATTTATGCGCGAAATAGCACGCCAATTCACCGAACGTTTCAAATTTCATGGGCAGACCGCTCCGTAGATAGTGAGATTCAAACTGAGGGGGAAGATGCTTCCTGAGATATCGAGACAATTACTTCAAGATAGTAAGCTATCTGCCCATCACGCTCCTACGCCACCCCTCTTCTCCGA
>NZ_JBIPNG010000493.1:0-4812 GCF_044373815.1 Prosthecobacter sp.
CCAGCGGATACGATAAAAAGAACGCCGCCACCGACCCAACGGCCCCAATGATCCCACCGCCCCAAAACAGCGTGCGTGCATTGTTCGTCAGCAGATAAACCGTCGCCGCAGGTGCCACCATCAGCCCCACGCTCAGAATGCACCCCACTGCCTGCAGCGATGAAATCAGCACCAGAATCGTCACTGCAAACGTCGCATAGTTCAAGAGCCGCACCGGCACTCCCAGACTCGCCGCAATGTTCGGCTCAAACAGATAGATGAGGAGTGGCCGTTGCAGCGCCGTTAGCGTGATCACCGCAATCGCGCTGATCCCAAACGCGATCCACAAATCCGAGTCCGCCATCCCCACGATGCTGCCAAACAACCACTCATCCAGCTTCTGCCTCATGTCCAAATTCTTCAAAATCAGCACGCCTCCCGCAAACGCCGTCGTGTACAGCACGCCCATCGCCGTGTCCTGATCCAGCCGCGAAGTCCGCGACAAAAAGATCGACCCCAGCCCCACAATCAGCGCCGCAAAAATCGCCCCCGCCAACGCACTCCATTGCGTGAGTCCACCAATCAGCACCGCCAGCGCAATCCCCGGCAGCAACGAATGCGACAACGTCCCAATCTTGAGCGCATCCTTCCGCAGCACCACAAACGCGCTCACAAAGCCATTGGCGAAACCGATCATCAAACACGCCATCAGCGTGCGCTTGGCAATGGGTTCGGCGAGGAAATCGGTGAAGGTGGACATGGCAGAGTCGTTACTCAGTTCGCGGTTCGCTGTTGCCATACGCGTTGGCGATATTACCCGGCGTGAAAACTTCAGCCACCGGCCCAAAAGCGATCTGATGCCGGCGAATCAGCAGCACATCATCAAAGTTGCCCGTCACCGTTTGCAGATCGTGATGGCTCGCAATGAGCAGCCGCCCCTCAGCCGTCAGCTCTTTAAACAACCGGCTCAGATTTTCCTGCGCCGGCTTATCCAGTCCCGTGAACGGCTCGTCCAGCAGCAGCACATGCGCCTCCTGCGCCAGCGCACGTGCAATGAACGCCCGCTGCTGCTGCCCACCAGAAAGCGCGCTGATCTGGCGATCCTCCAAATCACACAGCTCCATGCTTTTCAGCGCCCGCTCCACGATCTCGGCATCATGTCGCGAATACTGCCGCCACCATCCAAGGTTCGGATAGCGCCCCATCTCCACCAAGCCACGTACCGTGATGGGAAAATTCCAGTCCACATCCCCCCGCTGCGGCAGATAGGCGATCTCATGGCTGCTCCGCGTCAACGGTTTGCCACGCCACAAAATCTTGCCGCCACCACCGGGAATGAGTCCCGCAAGCGATTTCAACAACGTACTCTTACCCGCACCATTGGGGCCAATCAGTGCCATGCTGCGCCCACACTCCGTCGCAAAGTTGATCTTCTCCAACGCCCGCACTTCCTGATACTGCACACTGAGATCCACGACTTCCAACCGGTGATGCTGCGTATGCTCGCAACCTCCGCCCCAGCAGACGTGCTCCTTGGTATGGACATGGGGAACGGCGGTACTCATTTCCATACAAAGGTGAGGACTTCATCCAGACTGCCCGCCGAAGACCAGCGCGTCTCACTGCGCGAAGCAAAGCCATCCGGCTCAAGCTCCAGCGTGATCGAAGTATCCGGCGTTCCGTCCGCCCAGGTGGCGCTCAAAAACACATCCACACCATCCTTCACAGAGGGCAGGGCGGTCTGCACTTCAATGGGCGAGCCTGCAATCTCAGCAATCAATTCCTTGTCAGCAATCTTCACGCTCAACGTCACCGGCTTGTGCGCATAGCGCAGCCGCAGCAAAGTCTTCACACTTTGCGATTCCTCAACCTTCGCCGTAGCAGTCTTCGCCTGACTCACCGTACCAGTGAGATGGCTCAGCGGCACCGCCAGCACGATGAACGTGAGGGCGAGCAGGAAGATCTGAATGGGCGGAAAACCACGCATGGCTTATTTCACAGGAGCAGGAGCCAGTGCCGCGACGATGGCGCGGACATTGTGTGCCAGCATCGTTTCAAACGTATGCGCCACCTTCGCCGTACCATCCGCAATCAGCGGCTCACCAATCTTCACACCCGTGCTGCGCGCGATCTCAGCCAGCACCTTCGGATTCGCCTGATCTTCAGGAAAGATCGCCTTGATCCCATGCTCACGGATTTCCTCAATCGTCTCCGCGATGTGCTTGGAAGACGAGTCATCACTGCGCCCAATGCTTAGCACCGAGAGCGGCTCAAACCCATACTCCTTGCAGAAGTAACCAAAAGCCGCATGCGCCGTGACAAGCTGACGGCTCTTCCGATCAATCTTCGCAATCTCCTTCTGCGCCCAGCTTTTCAGTTCACCAAAACGTTTGCTAGCAGCCTTCGCCCCAGCCGCATACGCAGCCGCATTCGCAGGATCAACCGCACTCAGCTCATCCGCCACAATACGCGCCGCACGCTTCATGTTCTCAGCGCTGTGCCACCAATGCGGATCTTCCGAGCCATGGTGATGATCCTCATGCTCCTCCTCCTTGCCCTCATGATGATGCTCATGCTCCACAAAAGGAATGGAAGGAATTTTAGCCCCCACCTCCACCAGCTTCACACCCGCTCCCAAGCTGTCGCGCAGTTTGTCGAGAAAGCTCTCCAGCCCCTTGCCAGAAGCCAGCAGCAGCTTGGCACCACGCATCTCCGCCAGATCTTTGGGTGCCGGTTCAAAGTGATGAACATCAGCCCCCGGCTTCAGAATCTCAACCACCTCCACATTCGCACCACCCACCTGCCGGGCGAGATCAGCCAGAATGGGATGCAGCGTGGCGACTTTGGTGGCGCCAAAGCACGGAAGTGTGGCAGCCAGAAAACCAAGTGAGCGGAGAAAAAGCTTCATAAGCAAAAACTAGGATACGAAATTGAAAATACAAATGATTTGCAATTGCAATCAGTTTGCATATAGACCCAGAATCATGCAACACACTTGCACTATATCTCGCCAACTTCCTCTGATCATGCTTCTCATTCTCCCTGCCTGGGGCGCTTGTTTTGCTGAATCCGACACAAGAATCCAGCAGGCCGTCCGCAAATCCGTCAGCTTGGAGGAAGAAATTCCTATGGATGAAATGGTAATTACAGCTCCTCTAAACCGCCCCTTGTTCCAGCAAGCCCAGGCCGCCTCCATCCTAAGCGGCCAAAACTTGACCCTCGCCATCGAACCCAGCCTCGGCCAAACCCTGGCCCGCCTCCCCGGCGTCAGCAGTTCCTACTTCGGTCCAGCCTCCAGCCGTCCCATCATCCGCGGCCTGGATGGCGACCGCGTCCGCATCCTGCAAAACGGCCTCAACACCATCGATGCCTCCGCCACCAGCGTGGATCACGCAGTAAGCTTTGACACCTCCAACCTGAAGTCCGTCGAAGTGGTGCGTGGTCCTGCAACACTGCTCTATGGCTCGAACGCCATCGGCGGTGTCGTCAATTCGATCGATGGCCGCATCGTGGATGAAAAGCTGGACGGCACAATCCGCGGAGCGCTGAACGGGCGCTACAGCTCCGTGGACAACGGCTATCTCTCAAGCGTCATGGTCGAAGGCGGATATAAAGGGTTAGCCTTTCATGTTGAGTCCTTTACGCGTGCCGCTGAGGACTTCCGCATCCCCGGCAATGCTCGCACGACAAACGAGCAGACCATCAATCCGCTGCCTCCAGGTGAGACCGAAACCCGCAAGATCATGCCCAACAGCAACCTGCGTTCAGAAGGTGTGACCAGCGGTCTGAGCTACATCTGGGACAAAGGTTATTTTGGCTTCGCGTGGACTGAATTCCACACCAACTACGGCTCTCCTGCCGAGCAGAATGTCGTCATCGACATGCATCAGCAGCGTCTTGACGTGCGCGGTGCGTTCTACAAGCCGCTGCCGCTCATCAAGGAGATCAACTACAAGATTGCCACCTCCCGCTACCAGCACACTGAGTATGACGGCGGCATACCGGGCACCCTCTTCAAGAACAATGGCTATGATGCGCGTGTGGAGGTGAAGCATGAAAAAATCGCCGGGATGGAAGGCGTGGTCGGCTATCAGTCAGACCGCAGCGAGTTCAGCACCTCCGGAGATGAGGCCTTTCTGCCATCGACCATCACGCAGGCGGATGCCGTTTTTCTCTATGAAGACATCAGCCGCGGGCCGCTGAGTTTCCAGTTCGGCGGACGCTACGACCACATCACAGTGGAATCGCTCAACAGCGCCGCCTTTGGTCCCGCACTGGCACGGCGGTTTGACAATCTCAGCAGCTCGGTGGGCATTGTCTTCACTCCGAACGATGAATACGCCGTCGCATTCACCATCAACCGTGCGGAGCGTGCCCCTACGTATCAGGAGCTGTTTGCCAACGGCACCCATGCCGCCACCGGCGCTTTCGAAATCGGCGATCCCAACCTCCAACAGGAAAAATCGTTGGGCTTTGATCTGAATGTGCGGAAGCGCATCGGCTGGGTCACCGGCAGTGTTGGCGGCTATTACAATCGCTACAGAAACTTCATCGGCCAGTTCCCGACAGGCGTCGTGCACGTGGTCGGAGGGGAGAACTACAACGAGCTGATTTATCAGGCCACGAACGCTGAGTTCATCGGCTCTGAAATGGAGGCCACCTTCCACCTGCTGCATCCCATCACCTCCGCGCCGCCCGAGCACCAGAACAACCTGCACCTGCAGCTGCGTGCCGACGTGGTGCGTGCGCGTGACACGAAAACAGGTCTGTCTCTGCCTCGCATCCCGCCCTTCCACCTATCCAGCACTTTGAGTATGGAGCACGGACCCTTCG
>NZ_JBIPNG010000308.1:0-7971 GCF_044373815.1 Prosthecobacter sp.
GGAACATCGATGCCCACTTCGATAACTGTCGTCGAGACCAGTGCATCCAGCTTGCCCGCACGAAATCGCTTCATCACCTCTTCCTTCTCCTCCGCGCTCATCCGGCCATGCAGCAGGCCCACCTCGCATGGGGCCAGCAGCTTGGACCATACCTCGTGTCCCTTCGTCGCTGCGCCAGCCTCTATCTTTTCCGATTCGTCGATCAGCGCGTACACGATATACCCCTGCCGCCCCTCCTCGATCTGCTCACGCAGGAATTTGGCCGCCTCCTTCAGCTTGGTTTTCGGCCGCACCTTGGTGATGATCTTCACCCCATCGCGTGGCTTCTGGTCGATCGTGGACACCTCAAGATCACCGTAGATCGTCAGCGTCAGCGTGCGCGGGATCGGTGTGGCCGTCATCACCAGCACATCCGGCGTATCCCCCTTGCGGATCAGCTTCGCCCTCTGCGCCACGCCAAACTTGTGCTGCTCATCGATGACAACGATCCCCGTATTGTGCATCAGTTCCACGTCATGCAGCAGCGCATGTGTACCAATGACTATCTCGGGTTTCGCCGAGCTGCTTTTACCGCGCATCAGTTCCACGCCATCCCCATCCTCGCGCTTCGATCCAGTGCGCAATGCCACGCGCAAGCCCAGCGGCTCCAGCCACTTGCGTGCGCTACGCGCATGCTGCTCGGCCAAAATCTGCGTCGGTGCCATCAGCACCGCCTGCCGACCTGATTCGACCGCACGCAGCATTGCAGCAAAGGCTACCACCGTTTTGCCGCTGCCCACATCGCCGTGCAGCAGTCGGTTCATCGGATTGCCCGAGGCCATGTCTCGATGAATCTCATCCAGACAGCGCTGCTGCGCCGTGGTGAGCTGAAACGGCAGCTCGTTGAAAAAGTCCCGCAGCAGCTCGCCCGTGCCGACCTGCCTGCGTCCGCCAGACTCGATCACCCGCCTCTTCCTTCGTGCCACGCGCAGTTGGTAACCATAGAACTCCTGCAGCGCTAGGTAGCGCCGCGCCTGCTCCAGTTTCTCCATGCTGGATGGGAAATGCACCTCACGCAGTGCCTTCGAACGCGACATGCCCGCAAACTCACCTTCCCCGCTCGGTGCTGGCAGCAGATCTTCAATAAACGACTCTGGCAGCGCCTGTATCACATGCCACGCCGCTACGCGCAGGGCTTTCTGAGTCATCGCCCCTTTCAGCCGGTAGATCGGTGTGATGCGTCCCGTGTGAATCTGCCCCGCATCATCATCCGCGCCGCCTTTGACAATCTCATACTCCGGATGCGCCATGCTCAGCCGGCCCTTGGTGTCCTTGATAATGCCATAGACGATCAGTTCCTGACCCTCCGCCAGCACCCGGCTCATGAACGGCATGTTCCACCACTTCAGCGTGAGCTGCTGCCCCAGCAGCCCCGTCGCGTGTCGCACCACTGCCTCAAACACACCCGCCCTTCCAAAGAACTTGTTCCCCGTCTTCGTGATCAGCACATGGTGACACGTCGGCACCAGCCCCGCCTGAAACGCCAGCGCCTGCATCTGCCGCCGGTCCTCGTGCCGGGATGGCATCAGAGCGACCACATCCGCCACCGTCGTCACCCCCTCCTTGCCCAGCAACCGCGCGGCATTCGCGGGCATGCGGGGAACTTCAGCGAGGGAGAGGTCGAGTGGGATCACTGGGTGAGATGGAATGCGTGTTGATGAGTGTCAAAGACGATCTCCAATTCACACCGCCTTCTCCATCACATAATCATCCATCACAAACCCGCTGCCAATGTCACTGACGATGTCTTCGGTAAAGCGAAAGCCCGCACGCAGGTAAGAACGGATGGCAGGGGCATTGCGTTTGTTCACGCGAAGGCGCACAACTTTGCAGCGCATCTCGCGGGCGCGATCCTCGGTCCATTGAAGAGTGATTCCCCCAAGCCCATGACCGTGCACTTCAGGCAGCAGGTAGAGCTTGTTGATGAAGAGCACTGGTTCAAAAAGCAGCTTCTCAAAAGAAATGTAACCGACCGGCTTCGGCCCGGCTGTCTCGACGAGTGCATACCACACGTCCCGCGCCTGCATCTCATGCGCCATGGAGCCGGGCTGATACCAGATGGAAAGCATGTAGCGAATCTGCTCCACGCTGATGATGCCGGGATAATAGGCATGCCAGATTTCATGCCCCAGACGCTGCACCGTGGGCAGCTCGTGGGCACCAATCCGGCGGATGCGGGCGCTGAGCGGCTCGCGGTGCGTTTGAATCGTGCTCAAAGCATGCCGCCAGACATCCTCATCCCGCGCCGGTGAGAGCCGGTGCAAATGCGCGGCGATCTGCCCCTGTGTGGGCTCCACGATCTGCTCCTCGCGGATTTGTTTCTGATCCGACGGGAACTCAGCCTCCGGCAGAATCAACTGCGCAAGATACCAGCAGGCCCAGGCACGCCAGGTGCGCAGCTCCTTGTTTGGCTCCACCATGCGCGTGGCCAGATGCTGCCAATGACGGCGGGGATTTCCGATGAACTGGCCCTCCACCCGATGCTGCATGATCCACACCAGCGCCAGATACGGCAGCGGCCATTTCGCGAGAACTGGCTCATCGGCGCTCAGCGGCAGCGACAGCGCACGGTTGATGATGAGGATGCTCTTGGCCGGAAAACCTTCGCGCCACAGGCTCTGCGCATAGTGCAGCGCCGTCTCATAGAAAAGCGGCCCACGCTCGTGATTCAACGCCTCGATGTCCGTGTGATCGTAATGCCGGTTCTCCTCAGGCAGCAGCGGGCAGGGCGGATTGATCCATGCCTTTTGTTTCACGCCGATTTTTCCTCCCATCCCTTGGCGCGGCCCAGCGCCCGGTCCCAGCCCTGCGTGATCTGCGTACGGGCGGCAGCTTTCATGCTGGGCTTGAATTGGCGATCCACCTGCCAGTGCTTCGCGATGTCAGCCAGATTCTTCCAATAGCCCACGGCAAGTCCCGCGAGGCAGGCCGCGCCGAGTGCCGTGGTTTCATTCACCTTGGGACGCACGACTGGAACCCCCAGCAGGTCGCATTGCAGCTGCATGAGCAGATTGTTCACGCTGGCACCGCCATCGACACGCAACTCCTTCAGCTTGATGCCCGCATCCGCTTCCATGGCCTTCAAGATGTCCATGACTTGCAGGGCGATGCCTTCCAGTGTCGCGCGCGCGATGTGTGCCGCCGTCGTACCGCGCGTCAAGCCCAGGAGTGTGCCACGAGCATAGGCATCCCAATGCGGTGCCCCGAGTCCTGCAAACGCTGGCACAAGATAAACGCCACCGGTGTCAGGCACGCTCGCGGCCAGAGCCTCCACATCCGCCGACTGACGGATGATGCCCAGCCCGTCGCGCAGCCATTGAATGGCCGCGCCGGCGATGAACACGCTGCCTTCCAGCGCGTATTCGGTGCGCCCATTGATGCGCCATGCCACGGTGGTGAGCAGTTTGTTTTTGGAATTGATCGGTTTCGTCCCCGTGTTCATCAGCATGAAACAGCCCGTGCCATAGGTGTTTTTTACCATGCCCGGCTTCGTGCAGATCTGGCCAAACAAGGCCGACTGCTGATCTCCCGCGATGCCCGCAATGGGAATCGAACCGCCAAGCAGCGATGTCATGCCGAACTCACCGCTCGAATCCCGCACCTCCGGGAGCATGGAGCGCGGCACGCCAAAGATCTTCAGCAACTCGTCATCCCAGATGCCTTTGCGAATGTCATAGAGCATCGTGCGCGAGGCATTGCTGACATCCGTGGCATGCACCTTGCCGCCGGTGAGATTCCACAGCAGCCAGGAGTCGATGGTGCCAAAGGCCAGCTCGCCTTTCGCTGCGCGAGCCTTGGCTCCCTTCACGTTTTGCAGGATCCACTGCACCTTGGTGGCGGAGAAGTAGGCGTCCACAATGAGGCCGGTCTTGCGCTGGATGAGCTTGTCCAGTTTCTGCGCCCGCAGCTTGTCGCAGATCGAGGCCGTTCGGCGGTCCTGCCAGACGATGGCGTTGCAGATCGGCTTCCCGGTTTTGCGATCCCACACCACGGTCGTCTCCCGCTGGTTCGTGATGCCAATGGCGGCCACGTCAGCGGCCTTCGCCCGCGCTTTGTGCAGCACTTCAGAGGCCACCCCGGCCTGCGTGGCCCAGATTTCCTGCGCATCATGCTCCACCCAGCCCGGTTTTGCGAAGATCTGCCGAAATTCCTTCTGAGCCGTCGCCACGATGCCGCCGTCGTGGTTGAAGAGGATCGCGCGTGAGCTGGTGGTGCCCTGGTCGAGTGCGAGGATGTATTTCATGGTTATTTCAGATGTTCCCAAGGCCAGCGGGCGGAGTCAATGCCTTACAAACTGCCGGGGAACATGTAGATGGCATTTTTCAGTCAGAATGAATACTCTTGCCTGGAAAGCATCCAAACTCACCACCATGCAAACCGTCCCTGAAACCGCAGCGCCCGCCGCACCGCGTGCGCGTTCCACCAAGAAAGTCGTGCTCATCACCCTCGCCGTCATTCTTGGCTGCGCGGGCATCGCCGCCGCCACCGGCGCATTCTGGGTCAAACAGAACTTCTACCCCTCCGCCATGACTCCCGTGAGCCTGACCGCCACGGAGAAAGCGGAGTTCGACAACAAGCTGCAGGCCCTGAACAATCCTGCTGCCATTCCGCCCGATGAGGCAAACCGCACCATCGTCGTCAACGAGCGTGAAGTGAACGCCTACCTCGCCCAGCAGCAGCTCGGCGAGACCGTGCAGGTGAAGTTTGGCGAAGGCCAGGTCTCCGCTGCGGTCATTTTCACCGCCCCGGAAGATTTCCCGATCGTGCCAAACCAAAAGATTCGCCTCCGCTTCACCTTCGGCACCAGCCTCTCGGCTGAGCACAAACTGTCTCTGAAACTCGACGACCTCAGCCTCGGCGGCATCTCCCTGCCAAACAGCTGGATCGGTGACCTCAAGGGCGTGGATCTCGTGGCTGAAAACGTGGAGACTGATCCTGCGCTTCAAAAATTCCTGGCTGGCATCCAGTCGCTGGAGGTCCACAACGGCACACTACGCCTCGTGCTGAACAAGTAACGCCATCGGAAAAATCAAAAAGCCGCAGAGGGATCACCTCTGCGGCTTTTTTCATTTAGGCTGATCGGATTACTTCTTCGCGTCGGCTTCGGCGAGGATCTTCTTCGCCTCCTCAGCACCGATCTCCCTCACCTTGAGATTGCGCCAGCGGATCTCCCCGCCGTGGGTCTGCAGCATGATCGGGCCCTTCGCGGGCAGCGGCTGGGTCTTGTCATAGTAGTTTTCCATCACGTTGCCATCGACGACGAGTTTGTCGTTCAGCCACACCCAGGTGCGTGCGCCGATCTGGCGAATGCGAAAGCTGTTCCACTCCCCCATGGGCTTGTCCGCCACCACCAACGGATCGCGTCCCGGGGTATCAGGGGTGTTGTTGAACAGACCGCCTGAGCCAAGGTGCGGCCTGCGCGTCGGTTTGGCCGGATCAAAAATCTGAGACTTGTCCCAGATCTGCACCTGGGGTGAGCCACGCAGGTAGATGCCGCTGTCAGCACCCGCCACGGTTTTGTATTCGATGAGGAACTCGATGTCGCCAAACTCCTCTTCAGTGGTGGCATACGGACCGTGGCCATCGTTGACCAGTTCGCCGTTCTCCACCTTCCAGTCTTTGGCGAATTCGTCGCGCATCTTCTTGAGCGCTTCGGTTTTCTTTTCGTCCTTGAGTTTGACGACGGAATGAGGATTCAGGCCGTACCAACCGGTGAGATCCTTGCCATTGAAGATCGGCCGGAAAGCGGAGTCTTCAGCACGGGAGACAAAACAAACAGCCAGCAAAAGGCCGCCAAGAGTGAGTGAATTAAATTTCATAATCGTGAATGGTGAATGTCAGGTGCTCTCACTTCGCTTCTTTGAGCTTGGCGATGAGGAATTCGTTGATCGTCTTATACTTCACATCCGTCGCGCCCGGATAAACGATCTCGCAGGCCACGCCCTTTTCTTTGCAATGCTCCTGCAGTTTCACGCCGAAGTTGGCGGTGTGCGTCGGATCCTTCTGCTCCTGACCAATGGCCGGAGGAGCGCCGAACAAGCAATACACAGGCGGATCATCCGATGTCACGAGCGCGTAGGGCGAATATTCATTGATCCATGGCAGGATGCGTTCCCGCGCCGCCACGAAGTCATCGAAGTTTTTGAACTCACCGTTCTTGCTGAAGGCATGGCCGCCGTACTTGCTGTTCGGCGTCCACTCGCGCATCTGCTTGGGGTCCAGCGTAGTCTGCGGTCCGTTCACGGCAGCCGTGTAAAGCCGGGTCGATTCACGTGCGATGGGATCGCTGCTCTTCGGATCGGCCATGTCGTCATGGAAAGCCAGCCACAGGCTGCTGCATGCACCTGCGGAGCCACCACTGGCACCGATGCGCAGCTTGTCGATGTTCCACTCCGCCGCCTTGCTGCGCACTGTCTGCAGCGCGAGCGCAGCATCCGTCAGCGGCGCCTTCACCGGCGGCACCACGTCCTGCGCCTGCGAGATGTAGCGATAGTTGATCGAAACAACCGAAATGCCTTCCTTCAGAAACGGCTCCACGGCGATGCCCGCCTTGTCTCCGCCCATCCAACCGCCGCCATGGATGAAAAACAGCAGCGGCGTCGGTTTGTCCGACTTCGCCTGCCAGAAATCGAGCACATTTCGCTCAGCCGGCCCATACTTCAGATTCGCTACCGTCGGCGGCGGATTCTTCGGATAGACTTTCTTGGCCGGAGCCTTGGCTGCAGGAGCCTCAGCCTTCTTCGCCGGTGTGTCGGCAGCGAACGAGATCGAGGTGAATAAAAGGAGGGAGAGAGCGAGTTTCATGAGAGCAGATAAAACGCTCTCAATTCAGCTTATCTGGCTGCAATCATGAGACTTCCTCCGCAGCCATTCCAGTCTGGCTGCGGGCTGGCATGACATCTCACTTCTTCAGCGTCTCTATCAAGAACTCCGCAATGCTCTTGTGCTTCACATCCGGCGCACCGGGATAAACGAGCTCGCACTCGTCACCGATTTCACGGCAGTGTTCCTGAAGTTTGACGCCGTAGTTCGAGGTGTGAGTGGGGTCTTTCTGCTCCTGACCGATGGCCGGTGCGCTGCTGTAGTAGAGATAGACCGGCGGGTCGTCCTTGCTGACGAGTTCGTAGGGCGAGTACATCTTGATCCACTTCAACACCGACTCGCGCTTTTCCAAAAACTCAGCAAAGCGGGTATCGCGGGTCTTGCGCTCGTTCGGGTCCATGAAGCCAAAAGCATGGCCGCCGTAGCGGCTGTTTGGCGTCCATTCCTTGAGCTGCTTGGGATCCAGCGAGGTCTGCGCACCGCTGACCGCCGCGCACCAGAGACGCGTGGATTCACGGGCGATAGGATCGCTGCTCTTGGGATCGGCCATATCATCATGGAAGGCGAGGTAGAGACTTGAGCAGGCTCCTGCAGAACCGCCGCTGGCGCCGATGCGCTGCTTGTCGATGTTCCATTCCTGCGCACGGCTGCGCACGAACTGCAAAGCGCGCGCAGCATCCTCCAGCGGCCACTGTACGGGCGGCATCACGCCCGCAAGCTGCGCCTGCCAGGAATAGCGGTAGTTGATGGAAACGACGGAGATGCCGGCCTTGAGGCAGGCTTCGAGTTCTCCCACTCCAGATTTATCACCTGCAACCCAGCCACCACCGTGAATGAAAAACAGCAGCGGCGTGGGCTTCGACGAATCTGCTTTGTAAAAATCGAGAACCTGCCGCTCATGCGCGCCATAAGGCACATTTGCGACGGTGGGCGCACGTTTTGGAACCGGAGCAGGTTTAACGGCGGGCGCAGGCGTCTGCGCGTGCAGAGACGCAGCAAGAAGCAGGGTGAGGATGACGAACGATTTCATGGATGGAGAGTTAAATAGTTGGAGTTTCATAAAGCGGGCAGCGGCGGCTTTATGAAAGGTCGGCAAGACCAATCCAAACG
>NZ_JBIPNG010000041.1:0-25130 GCF_044373815.1 Prosthecobacter sp.
CCACTCCCGCCATGAGCAGCACCGCGGCGACGATGCGAATGCCATAGGCTTTGCCGGACTCATGGCGTTCGCGGTTGCCCAGCAGCGGGCCGAGCAGCGCGACGACCGCAAGGCTCCACATGCCGCGCGTGGCGTACACCACGTTCACGCCGACAGCGTCATTGAAGTACGCCAGCGAAAGACCCAAGGTCATCGATTGAGCGGCGATCAAGGTGCTGCCGCCGAGGGACCACTGCGTGGCGCGATTCCATGGAATCGGCGGGCGATTGGGCAGCAGCGTCATCGAAAGGAGTGATAGCACGCCGGTGGTGCCGGACAGGATCGCCAGAAAGGTCTTCGGGCCAAATGAGGGCGCCCATTTTTGCAGGAACACATCGGCGAAGGCGTAGAGTGCGGCGCTGATGAGCGCCATGACCACCGGACCGGCGAGCCGCGCGCCTTTCGGCGTTTTGAAATCGGTGGCGCTCATGAGGAAAATGCCGCCCGTGGTGATGATGGCAGCCACCCACATCAGCGGCTTCATGCTGTCCGTGATGAAAAGGCTGGCTCCGAGCGCGACAAACACGACCTTGGACCCCAGCACCGGTGTGACGAGCGACACATCCCCGCGCTGCATTGCGATGAAGGTGAACCAGCCCCCGACGAAAAACAGCGTGCCCAGTCCGACCGGCAGGTACCATTCCGTCCAGTTGACGGGCTGCGTTTCGAGTAAAGCGAGCGGCAGAAACGCGAGCGTGCTGGTCCAGTTGTTGATGTGAAAGCACGCCATCGGCCGCGCTCCTTCCGTGAGCGCTTTTTTCAGCAGCAATGACGCGATCGCGTAGCCGACGGCAGAGCCGAGCGGGAAGAGCAAATACCAGGGAAGATTCATGAGCCGACCAGTTTCAGCCCCCAGGCAATGACCAGTGGCGTGGTGACACAGCTCACAATGGTGGTGGCCATCACGACCTGCACGGCGGTGGATGCTTGCCCCCCGTAGAGGCGCGCGATCATGATGTTAAACACGGCGGAAGGCATCGCGCCCTGCACGACAATGACGCGCTTCAAATCCAGGCTGATCGGCAGGTAGTAGGCTGCTGCGAGAAAGGCGAGCGGGATGACGCCCAAGCGCAGGATCGGACTGACGACCGCCACCTTCCATTGCATGGCCCCTTGCCCCCACAGATCTGCGATGGAGGCGCCGATGAGCAGCACGGCCAGCGGCACCGCGCAGGCACCTAGCATGGCAAAGGTGTTGTGCGCCACCTGCGGCACATGGGCATGCAGGCCGGTGAAATTCAGCAGCAGCGAGGTCAGAATGGTGAGCACCGGCGCGTTCAGCGCGAGCCGCCACGGGGCCTTGTCCAGGCCCGTCAGCAGCCCGACGCCCGCAGTCCAGCAGGCCAGCTCCACGCCGAGCGTGAAGGTGAAAAGCACCCCCAGCGTGCCCTTGTCTGGAAACAAAGCGGTGACGATAGGGATGGCCACGAAGCCATAATTTTGCAGCCCGCAGGCCACGCTGAAGGTGCGGCGGCCCTCGCCTTTCTTCAGGCCGATCAGCGGTGCCACAAAATACGTGAACCCGATGCCGAGCGCGACAAGCGCATAACCCAGCCCCGCAGCAATGAGCACCGGCGGCAGCCGCATCACGGCGGGATTTCCCACCACGCGCTCAATGATCAGCGCCGGCGTGAGCATCATCACAGAGAGCTTCATCAGGCTCACATCCGCCTCCGGTTTCAGCAGCCCTGTCTTGCGGGCCAGCGCCCCGGCGGCCATCGTGAGATAGACCGGCACGGCCACGGAGAGAATGCTGAGGTAATCGAGGGTGGCCATGCGCGCGGCCTCCAGCTAGGCGGAGATGCGGCTTTCCGCAAGTACCTCAGGGGCAGGGAGTGCCCATGGCACACAATCGTATCTGTATTTTTCTTCTGTCAGAAGTACGACAGACACTCCTGTCTGTCGGCCAGCGCCCACGCAATCTCCCCGGCTCTCCCAAATCCCCACAAACCGACCGTGGAGACGCTCGGCGGCGGCTTGAGGACAAGCCGCAGCCGCCCTGCCTCGCGTTGGGCGTTCGCATGCCCAGCGCAGGTAGGGCTGGCTGTCCTCAGCCAGCCGCCGTCGAAGCCCACGATTTTCGAGCAAGAAACAGCCTTCTAAACGGAAATGAGTTTTACGAACTGCTATATGTGAGACTCCGCAGATCGACTCTCATCACCCCCGCTTCCACACCACCCACAGCTCCGGCGGTGACGCCGCACGGTTGATGGGCCGCACGTGCTGCACCTCATAGCGTCGGGATTCGAGCGCCGCCGCCCAGACCGCGATGCTGCGCCCCTCCTCGGCTCCGCCTTCGTGCCCGGGATACACCGCGATCGTGAGCAGCCCGCCTGGCCGCAGCAGCTCCAGCGCCGCCTGCACCGCGATCATCGTGGTTTCCGTGTGGGTGATGAGTGTTTTGTCCGTGCCCGGCAGGTAACCGAGATTGAACATGATCGCGCTGATCTTCCCATGCTGCTCTGCCGGCACATGATCGCGCATGGTTTCATGCCCGGAATGAATCAGCGTCGTCATCTCCGCCGGCACACGCTTTGCTGTCTCCACCAGGGCCGTCGCCTGCACATCAAAGGCATACACATGCCCGCCGGGGCTCACACACTGGGTCAGAAACAAGGTGTCGTGCCCATTCCCCATCGTCGCATCCACCGCGATGTCGCCCGGCCGCAGGCGGTCCTTCAGCATGAGCTGCGCCCACAGCACAGACGAGGGCAGGCCGCCATTCGGGCTGGCAAGATGGGGTTTGGGGGGAAGCATGCGCGGAGAATAGAGACTTCACCGGCGGAATAAAGCGCCGGATGGTACGATCCCTGAGATGGTCTGCGCAGTAGACTTGCCGCCCGAGTTGGCGCATGAACTCGTATTCTCTTCATGCCTGCGTCTGCTCCCACCACTCCCAATTCATCCGGCTGGAATTTCGACAACTCCTATGCCCGCCTGCCTGCAATGCTCCACGAGCAACTGGAACCAACACCGGTAAAGGAGCCACGCATGGTCGTGTTCAATCACGCGCTGGCGCAGTCCCTGGGATTGAATGCCTCAGCTTTGGCAGAACGCGCGGCGATCTTTGCCGGCAACGAACTTCCCGAGGGCGCTGAGCCCCTGGCCCAAGCCTACGCAGGCCACCAGTACGGCCATTTCACCGGCCTGGGCGATGGCCGGGCGATCCTGCTGGGAGAGCAAATCACTCCCACAGGAGAGCGCTACGATGTGCAGCTCAAAGGCTCGGGCCCCACGCCCTTTTCACGGCGCGGGGACGGCCGTGCGGCACTGGGACCCATGCTGCGCGAATACATCATCAGCGAGGCCATGCACGCGCTCGGCATTCCCACCACCCACAGCCTCGCAGTCGTCACCACCGGCGAGAAAGTCTTCCGCCAGGAGTCACTGCCAGGTGCCGTGCTCACCCGCATCGCCGCCAGCCACATCCGCGTGGGCACCTTCGAATGGGCGGCGGCGCACAGAGATCAAAGCGCCCTCCAAGCCCTCGCCGATCACACCCTGCAGCGCCATTATCTCGCTCTCGTCACGGCGGAGGCACCCTACCTCGCCCTGCTCGAAGCAGTGATGGAACGCCAGGCGCGCCTCATCGCCCAATGGCAGTGCGTCGGCTTCATCCACGGCGTCATGAACACCGACAACGTGGCGCTCAGCGGCGAGACCATCGACTATGGCCCCTGCGCCTTCATGGATGCCTTTGACCCCGCCACCGTGTTCAGCTCCATCGATCGCAATGGTCGCTACGCTTACGGCAACCAGCCGCAGATCGCCCAGTGGAATCTCGCCCGTCTGGCGGAAGCCCTGCTGCCGCTCCTACACGCCGATGAAAAGCAGGCCTTGGAGCTCGCCAATGCGGCCATCGAAAGTTTCAAGACGACCTTTGAAGGCCACTGGCTCACCGGCATGCGGGCCAAGCTGGGGCTCTTCACCGAAGAGGCTGGGGACCGCGCCTTGATCGAAAGCCTGCTGACATGGATGAAGGAGCAAAAGGCCGATTTCACCAACACCTTCCGCGCTTTAAACCCCGCAGAAACCGCTCCACAGGAAGGCCCCGCCTTCGCCGCCTGGCACGCGCAATGGCAGGCCCGTTTGAAACTTCAGCCCCAGCCAGCAAACGAAGTCCTTGCCCACATGCGCGCTCACAATCCGGCGGTGATCCCTCGCAATCACAAGGTGGAAGAAGCCCTCGCAGCCGCAATGGAGCACAGCGATTTGAGCGTCATGCAGCGCCTGCTGAACGTGCTGGCAAAGCCATACGAGGACCGCGAGGTCCAGTCTGAATTCACCACGCCCTCCGGTCTGGCACCCGGTGCCTATCAAACGTTTTGCGGCACGTGAAGACGTAGGTTGGGTGTGGCGACAGCCCGCCCGACCATGAGCGCGTGGAAATCGTCCCTGACCCAATGCTTCCCCAGACCCCAGCCTTCTTCAGGGATCAACAAACACCCAGCCCACGAAAAGGGTCTTCACCCTCAAATCTGATTCCGTTGCAGATCCAGCTCTGGATCCAGCGCACCACCATCCAGCAAATGCTCGATGAGATGCCGGGCTAGCCAAGGACTGCGCAGAGAACCTTTGGAACCCAGGCCATTCAGGAAAGCGACGCGGGGGTGCGCGGGGTGCGTGCCCATGAGCGCCTGCTGGTTCTTGATGATGGGCCGCACCGCCGTCTGCGTGGCGGTGATCGTCGCAGGTACCTTGAGCAGGCTGTACAGGTTGGCTTCCAGCTGCTGTACTTGCTCGGGGGCGGGCGTATGAGCGTCGTCAAATTTCCATTCGTAAGTCGATCCGGCGCGCAGGGTGCCGTCCGGGCGCGGTAGCAGCCAGCAGCTGCGGTTGAGGATGCGCTCTTCGCCTTGGAGATCGGCCTCCACCGTGAGGATGGTGCCACGTGCAGACTGAAACGGCACCCAGTTGAAAAGGGGGTGCTTTTCCGCGCTCCAGCCCTGCGCCCAGATGACGTGGGAGAAGCGCTGGCCCTGCCACTCCACGCCTGTCTCGTCATCGTGCACCTCGCTGGGCCGCACATCCGCCTGCATCCAGGCTCCGAGTTCTGCGAAGAAGCTGCGGCTGGACTGCAAATAGGCAGGGGTGTCCAGCCAAGCGGCGTGGCGCTGCTGGAAGCCATTGGCAGGCTCGTGAATGACCTTCGCGTCGAGCTTCGGCACCTGCGGGTGCAGGAAGGGCTGCATGTCGGGATCCCGCCGGCGCTTGTGCCATTTGGCGATTTCTGCCTCATTTTTGAGCAGGCGTACGTACCCACGCGGGAAGAAGCAGCGCTGTCCGAGACGCTGGCCGCAGCGGCGGTAGAAGCCCAAGGCCTCACGGTAAAACATTGTATAACGCCAGCTGACCGTCAATCGCATGCCCGTGATCGGCGTGATCAAACCCGCCGCCACCTTGGAGCAGGTGAGTGCTTCGTCCCGATCCACAATCACGAAGGGCACACCGCGCTCCCACAGACGCCAGGCCAGCGCCGTGCCGGCGAGTCCCTGGCCGATGATGAGGATGCGGGGTGGCATGACGAAAGGAGTGCGGGGCCTTTAGCCCGAAATCATGCCCGAGTCATTCACAGGCACGCAAAAAACAAACGGCAGCTCACGGCTGCTTTTCCAGCATCACCTGCATGATCTCTTTGAGCTTCTCGTGAGTCTTGGCGACCTGCTCCGCCGTGGGGGCGGTGGGGGTGGGGCTGCGCCAGAGAGAGCTGATTTCTTCAATGGCGGCACCGATGTGCTTGATCATGGGCTCTTCATGCTTGGGCATGCCGAGTCGGTTGTAGTCATCACGGATTTCCTGAAGAATCACGGGTGAGCCGATGCACAAAGGCCTCACTTCCACGGTGTCATTTTCCACCACCACGCTGGAGACGATCTCCAGCAGTCGCAGCCAGAGGCCCAGATCGATCAGGACCGCCAGGTCGTCGTCCCTCTGCTCCCGCAGCATGCGGATAAGCACCTGGTGGCTGTCCACGATCTCGTTACGCAGCTCTTTCCACTCATTGCTTTCCGCCATTTTGCCCTGAGCCATGAGACGGGGCAGGAGTTTTTCACCCAGACCCAGCATGCGGCAGTAGCTGAGCACTTCCTGGTTGTTGTTGCGGAACTGCTGGGCATCCCCCGCCTGCCAGATGAGGAAGCTGTCTGCCATCAGGCCGCCGAGAAGCAGGGCGGCACGCCCCCGATCCGTGGGCGGCGTGGGCGGTGGCGGGCGAAACAGCAGGCGCCAGCGCGCCTTCGTGCGCTGGCCGATCAGGTCGAGGAAATCCGCCGGGGTCTGATCTCCCAGGATGATGGAGGGAGCTCCGTCATCCAAGGCTGGTTCATCGGCCCCAGCAGGCATCCCACCGAGGCACAGACCCAGCGCTACGAGGCAAATCGTACGGAGGGAACGGGACGGGGGAGCGGACATGAGCGGGAACCGACGACATTACTTTACTCCACGGTAACACTTTTGGCGAGATTTCTTGGTTTATCGACATCGCACCCGCGAGCGACGGCGATGTAGTAGGACAAAAGCTGCAGCGGAACCACGTTCAAAATCGGCGTCAGATAGGACGGGCAGTCCGGCACGTAGATCACATCATCGGTGATGCGCTCCAGCTCCGTGCGGCCTTCGGTGGTCACGGCGATGACGGGGCCTTTGCGGGCGCGCACTTCTTCGATGTTGCTGACGTTCTTGTCGAAGACGGCATCACCTGGAGCAATGAACACGGAAGGCATGTCCGGCTTCACCAGGGCGATGACGCCGTGCTTCAGCTCCGCGCTCGGGTGACCGCTGGCGTAGATGTAGCTGATTTCCTTCATCTTCAGGGCACCTTCCAGCGCCACTGGGTAGTTCATCTGGCGGCCCATGAAGAGCATGCCCTCGGCATTGCAATGCTTCTCGGCGATGGCCTTGATCTTGTCCGCCTGCTTCAGAATTTGAGCGATCTTGTCCGGCATCGCTTCGAGCTGGTCGATCATCTCCAGGCCATCCACACTGGAAAGATGGTGGATGCGGCCCAGCAGCATGCTGAGGAGGGTAAGGATGGTGACCTGGGAGGTGAAGGTCTTGGTGGCGGCCACACCGATTTCCGGCCCGGCGTGGATGTACACACCGCCATCGCTCTCGCGGGCGATGGTGCTGCCCACGGTGTTCACGATGCCCAGGCAGCGGATGCCCTTGCGCTGGCCTTCCCGCATGGCCGCGAGCGTGTCGATGGTCTCGCCGCTCTGGCTCATGACGAACTGCAGCGTGTTCTTGTTCGTGGGCACGTTGCGGTAGCGGAACTCACTGGCGATTTCGACCTCCGTCGGCACACGGGCGAGGGATTCGATCAAATATTCACCCACCATGGCGGCATGGTAGGCCGTGCCGCAGCCGGCGAGGATGATGCGGTCGATTTGTACCAGCTCCTTCGGGCTCATGTTCAGACCGCCCATGATGGCGGTGCACTCGTCGCGGGAAAGACGGCCGCGCATCGCATTGCGCAGGGAATTCGGCTGCTCGTAGATCTCCTTGAGCATGAAGTGCGGAAACTCACCCTTTTCGGCATCATCCGCGCTGAACTCCACGCGGCTCACCTTCACCTCGGCGGGCACGCCCTGGTGGGACTGCACGTCGTAGCTGTCTTTGGTGATGGTGACGATGTCGTAGTCGTTCAGATAAACCACGTCCCGGGTGTGGGCCACCACGGCGGACACGTCGCTGGCCAGGAAATGCTCGTGTTTGCCGAGACCGACGATCAGCGGGCTGCCCAGACGCGCACCGACGATGACGCCGGGGTAGTCGCCATGCATGACGGCGATGCCGTAGGTGCCCTTCACGCGGGCCAGCGCGGCTTTGAGTGCGTTCACCAGACGCAGCGTGCCGTCTGGTTCCTTCGATTCATCAAAATAGGTGCCCACCAGGTGGGAGAGCACCTCGGTGTCTGTTTGGGAGAGAAAGGTATGCCCCTTGGCGATCAGCTGATCGCGTAGCGTCTGGTAGTTCTCGATCACGCCATTGTGCACCAGCACCAGCTTGCCGGACTGGTCCGGGTGCGGGTGGGCATTCACGTCCGTGGCCGGGCCGTGGGTGGCCCAGCGGGTGTGGGAGATGCCCATGGTGCCCAGCGGATTCGCCTCCGTCACGGCCACACGCAGGTTGTCGATCCGACCCGCGCGCTTCACGATCCGGAGGTTCTCGCCGCCGCCATTGAGGGCCATGCCGGCCGAGTCATAGCCGCGATATTCCAGACGACGCAGCCCATCCAAGAGGATGGAGCTGGCCTGACGATTGCCGATGTATCCAACGATTCCGCACATGAGAGAGTAAAAGGGGGGTAAAAAGACCCTGCCGAAAATGGCAGGGCAGTACGATACCCCCTCGCAGAACCCACGCCAGCAGTTCGTGGTGAAGCACATTTTTCTTTAGTAAAACAAAGTCCGGCCCTGAATCAGGTCGGCAAGGCGTAGAGCTATCAAAGCCAGTCAATGAACGCGGGCAGCGGTGGTGCTGTCAGCATCTGCATGACAAACAAACCCAACTCGACCCCGAAAGAGAAGGACAGCCTGACCCCGAAGGAGAAGGAGATTCAGAGTCTCTTCGCCCGGGGAAAATCGCCCGAAACCATCGCCATCCGCCTGGGCATGAAGATCTCCAAGGTACTGGGGGTGATCGCGCTGGTGCCCAAGCCGCTGGGTTGACGGGGAAAGTGCCCTGTGGGTCAAAAAGATGACAATCCCATCGGGCATCGAATTCATCCCAAAGTCCCCGGCACCAGTTCGCCGTACACGTCCGTGAGGCGGAAGTCGCGGCCTTGAAAAAATATCGAGCCTTGCCTGTCCTTGGTGCTCTCTTGGTTTCATGGTCTTCGTTTCCACACACTGATGGCTTTCGCGAGACCGTAGATCGCGAACAACGAAGCCCAGCAACAAACCATTACAGACCCGGTTTTTTCATCACCACCCAAATACATCCCTGTGGAGACCGCAGCTAACATCAGGAGGAGTCCGACAATTTGGGTAACAGTGTATTGCATAAATCATCGCTGACTAGGAATCGAAGAAAATGGCAATCAATGAATAACCGTCATCACCTCACCCCAAAATCCCCGGCACCAGCTCCCCATGCACATCCGTCAGCCGGAAGTCGCGGCCCTGATACCGGAAGGTAAGGCGTTCGTGATCGAGACCGAGGAGATTTAAGACGGTGGCGTTGAGGTCGTGGGTGTGTACGGGGTTTTCGGCGATGTTGAAGCCGAAGTCGTCGGTCTTGCCGTACACGGTGCCGGGCTTGGTGCCGCCGCCGGCCATCCACATGGTATAAGCGTCCTTATGATGATCGCGGCCAGGAGAGGTTTTGACGCCATCGCCATTCGCGCCCTGGCGCAGCGGGGTGCGGCCAAATTCGCCACCCCAGATCACGAGGGTTTCATCCAGCAGGCCGCGTTGTTTGAGATCGCGCACCAGCGCGGCCATGGGCTGGTCCACGTCCTTCGCTTTGGCGGTGAGGGCGCGCTTGAGGCCACCGTGGTGGTCCCAGTCGGAATCAAACAGCTGTACCATGCGCACCCCGCGCTCGATCAGGCGGCGGGCCAGCAGGCAGTTGTTGGCAAAGGAGGCCTTGCCGGGCTGCGCGCCGTACATGTCCAGCGTGGCCTTGTTCTCGCGCGTGATGTCCATGAGCTCCGGCACGCTGGTCTGCATGCGGTAGGCCATTTCGTACTGGCTGATGCGCGTGGCGATCTCGGGATCTCCCACGATGTCGAGCTGCTGCTCATTGAGCGACTTCACGGCATCCAGCACATGGCGGCGGTCTTTCGTGCTTTGTCCCGGCGGATTGCCGAGAAAGAGCACGGGCTCGCCGCTGCCGCGAAACGGGATGCCCTGATAAACGCTGGGCAGGAAGCCGGTGCTCCAGAGTGTGGAACCCGCGCCGCCGGGAGGCCCGGACTGGAGCACCACGTAGGCGGGAAGGTCGCGGTTCTCAGTGCCGAGGCCATACGTGACCCACGCGCCCAGGCTGGGCCGCCCGCCCTGGCCAAAGCCCGTGTGCAGAAACATCTGCGCCGGGGCGTGATTGATCTCATTCGTATGCAGGGATTTCACCACGCAGATGTCATCCGCCACCGTCCCGAGATGCGGCAGCAGCTCGCTGAGCTCCAGGCCGCTCTGGCCATGCCGCTGAAATTTGAATTCCGTGCCCGCCAGCTTCAGCTCCCCGCCGATGAAGGCAAAACGCTTGCCCTTCGTCAGTTCCGCCGGGCAGGTCTGGCCGTCCATCTTCTGCAGCAGCGGCTTGTAGTCGTAGAGATCGAGCTGCGAGGGCGCGCCGATCATGTGCAGGTAGATGATGTGCTTGGCCTTCGGCGCGAAGTGCGGTCGCGGACCCGCCAGCGCGGCGGCCGCCGGAAGATCCCGTGCCAGCATCGACCCCAGCGCCATCGAGCCAAGGCCCAGCCCGGACTGCCGGAAGAACTGGCGGCGGGAGACGTCGAGGAAAGCGGGCGTGGTCATGCGGGGGATGAAACGTGCGGACTCGGGCTGAGATTGCGCCAAGTCCCCCTGTTCCTGCGGAACAGGGGAGTCCTTGTTGCACAGCACCAAGGCTCCTTTATGAATACCCATGGCACTGGGAACCAAAAATCGACTGCATGAGACGGGCGTGGCCTGCAAAACCTACCTGCGTGAGCAGCACAGCGACCAGCTGGATCTGGTCACGGAATTCATCGCCGAGATCGAAGGCACCGGATCCAAGCAGGATCTGACCGCGTGGAATCAGTTCAGCGACCTGCGCCGCAATCAGGCCGAGATGCTGCAGCGCGCGGAGGCTGCTTTTCAGACCTGGCTGGCCGGCGGCTGATCCGCTGTTGACTCACGCTTCACGGTGAAACAGCGCACAATCCACGTCAGCGTCAGCGTGGTGGCTGCACCCGTCGCATCGGCGATCAGGTCGCGCATGGTTTCGCGGACGCTATGCTGAATGTGCGAGCCAAACACCACATCGGAAAAAAGTTCGGCGAACTCCCAGAACAAGCCCACCGTGCAGGCAAGCGCGAAGGTGAAGAGGTAGCGGGCGAACGGGGTGAGCCGGCCAAACCAATGCGCAAAGCAGTCCAGCGCGTGCCAGAGAAAGAACGTGATGGCGACTCCGCCGCTGTAATGCATGACGAAATCAAGCTGCTGCCGCCAGGGCGTGCGCATGATCTTCTGATGAAAAATCACGACCGCCAGCGGTGCCCAGCCGGCGCGCAGGAGCAGGCGGAGCAGAGGTGTCATAGCTTCTTCCAGTCCACCTTGGCGATCTGCTCGCGGCCATTGCGGTCGTGGTACTTCACGTGGCCGTGCTCCACGCCGTACTCGTGCACGCACTTGGTCACCTTCACGTCATAGCAGCAGTATTCGGCGATCTTGGCGACTTCACCCTGCTGCCACCATTTGAGCGCGTCCAGACCATCAGCGGTCTTGCCCATGCCCAGCGTGGCAGCAGCCACGGCGTCGAGCTTGATGCGATGACCGAGCACCTTTTCGAGGTCGATCAGCAGATCCAGACTGTGCGGCAGATCGGCAGAATCAAAGAGCAGGTCGTGCCCTTTGAGCACTTCGTAATCGAAGCCGATGTGGTTGAAACCGACGACGAGGTCGGCGTTTTTGAGCTGGCGGATGAGATCAGGGGTCTCTTCCTGCGTGTAGATGCTGTACTCGTTCCGTCCGGTGCTGAAGGTGCAGGCCACGGAGATGCCCATCATGTGCTTGTTGCCCCAGCCGCCGACATCGTTTGCCGTGCGACGTGTTTCGAGGTCGAAATAAACAATGTCTCCAGCCATGAGATCGCGTGGGCCTGCGTCAGCTTAGCCGATGCGATAAACGATGCGTGCCTTGTCCATGTCGTAGGGGGACATTTCGATCTTCACCGCATCGCCGATGACGAGACGGATGAATTTCTTGCGCATCTTGCCGGAAATATGAGCGAGCACTTCGTGACCATTGCGCAGCTTCACACGGAACATGGTGCCGGCGAGCACGGCGGCGATGGTGCCTTCCAGCTCAATGGCTTCTTCCTTTTGCTTGCCAGCGTCCACAGGCTCCGGCGGACGTGGTGGTGGAATGAAGCGAGGTGGACCGTTGCGACGAGGTGGGCCGCTGCGGCGGGCGGGGCCGCCGCGTGATGGACCGCGATTGGGGGGACGTGACATGCGTAAAAAAAGTAGGGTATGAGGATGCTCCCACACGCGGGGAATACAAGGGTAATTTTGTGCCGTGACTGGCGGGGAAGCCCGATCTGTCAATTCGGATAGACAAAAATCTCGCCGCCATGCGTCCTGTCCGTGAAACTCCCCCCGCATGCCCGCCGCCCCGACACTGCCCGAAGTCTACGATGCCCACGCGGCGGGCCTGTATCACTATTTCACCAGTTTCACCGGCAACGAGGCGGACGCCAAGGACCTGCTGCAGGAGTTTTTCATCAAACTGGCGCGTCTGACTATCCCGTCGGGCATTGCCAACTTGCGCGCCTGGCTGCTACGGCTGGCTCACCACCACGCCATCGACTGGCTGCGGCGGCACCGCGTTCGGCGGGATGCCGAAGAGGCCGCGCCAGTGGAGGTCTTTGCCACGCACACAGATCCGGACCAGACGGAGCTCGCCCAGCGCCTCACCCGCGCCCTGGCCCTGCTGCCGCTGGAGCAGCGCAGCGTGGCTCAGCTCAAGCTATGGGACGGCCTGACCTTTGAAGAAATCGCGGAGGTGCAGGGCATCCCGCTGAACACCGCAGCCAGCCGCTACCGCTACGCCCTGGACAAGCTGCGCAGCGAACTGCGCCCACTATACGATGAACTGAAACCGTCATGAATGCGAACCCCGACCCCTTTGAAAACGATCTGCGCGCCCTGCAGCGCCGCCCGCTCCCGCCCGAGTGGCGCGCCGAAATGCTGCACGCCGCCGTGCAGACGCCGCGTGTGGCACGCACCCCGCGCTGGCTGCTGGCCGGCTGGAGCCTGGCCTGGGCCGCCACGCTGGTGATGTACTTCACCACCCCCGCCGAACCCTCCGCACCGCAGGCAGCAGGCATGAGCCACACCACCCCGCCCTTGCTGTGGCAGCAGCGCGCTGCCGTCATCGAAGCCCTCCTGGCCGCCAACTGATCCCACTGACAATTTACCATTACATACCATGATCCGCCGCCTCCTTTCCAAACGCTTCGTCCGCATCCTCCTCTGTTTCTTCATCACGCTCGTCACCCTCGTCGTCCTGCTCTATGTCTGGACGAACTGGAGCGGCCGACGCCGCTGGGCCGCTACCAAGGCCATGATCGAACACGAAGGCGAAACCTTCGACCATCTCAGGCTGCTGCCCGAGACGCCGCCGGCGGCGCAAAACCTGCTGGCCATTGAGCCTCTGGACGGCATCACCGTAGCCGTGGATCAAGCTGATGCCAAAGGAGCGTCGGAAGCAAAGCGCCAGGCCCTGGCAGCCTTGAAGCTGGAGGCGAAAGCACCCGGTTCAAGCGGGGTGGACAAGGGCGAGATGACGGACATGCAGGCGTGGGCGAAGTTTCTGCGCGAGACGAAGTACCTTGACCTCCCGGCTGAATCCCCCACCCCCGGCAAGGAGATTCTGGCGGCGCTGGACGTGAAATTCCCAGTCCTCAAGCAGCTCGCCGACCTGGCCCCCCAGCGCAGCCTGGCCATGTTCACCCCCGGACTGCGGGAGCGGGAGCTGCCGGAGATGCTCTTCAGTCTCTCCATGCGGCATTACACCGCAGCGCAGCCTCTGGTGCGCGCTTTGTGCCTGCGTGCCCGTGCAGCCATCGATGCGGGGCAGGGGGCGGAGGCGGCCCGCAGCCTGCTGGCAGCGGAGAAAATCGGACTGGCTTGCGAAAGCGAGCCCCTGCTCATCGGCCTTCTGGTGGGAAACGCTACCGAGGCTCAGGTGAATGAGGGCATCTGGCTGGGCCTGCGGATGAGGGCCTTTGCCGATGCGGACCTGCGCCTCCTGCAGCAGGTATTGAGTGCGCATGATCTGGACAAGGCCCTGCTGCTGGCATGCCGGGGGGAGATGGCCTTTGGCCTGAACGTCATGGAGTACCTGCAAGACGTGACCGCAGGAAGAAAAAAGGCGGCGCAGGATGTGGCCTCACTCTTTGGAAACGAACGGCAAAGCCTGTTCCGCGGCGCCTTTCTGGTGCCGAGCGGCCTGTTTGACCATTGGAAGAGCGTGATCGCCGAGCAGGAATGGAAGCACATGATCGAGCCCCTCCGCAAAGGCGGGATCGCTGCCGCAGTCAAATCGGCTGAGGGGGTGAACACGGAAATGAAAGAGAAGCATAATCTGGTGCTGCATCCAGACTACATCATGGCCCGCCTGGTAGTCCCTGCCCTCGCCAGCGTCACTGAGATAGTTTTCGTCGCTCAAGCACGTGAACGTCAGGCGCTGGCAGCCATCGCACTGGAGCGCTTTTATTTGAAGCACGCCCGCTATCCTGCGGCTCTGCAGGAGCTCGTACCCGAATTTACCACCGCCGTTCCGCTGGATCCCTGCGATGGCAAGGAGGTGCGCTACCGCACCACGGCGGCTGGCCGCTACCTGCTGTGGTGCGTGGGCCAGGACGGCAAAGACGACGGCGGCGAGATCAAAAAAAACAGCGTTCCCATGAGAAGCCCCGACTATCTCGGCGACTGGACTTGGCAGTATGAGCCGGTAGAAACCGGCTCAAAAAAGTAGCTGTGGAGCGCGGAATTTATTCCGCAGCACTCCGCAAACGCACACAGCTCCGCAGCATCTCTGCCGCTCTTTCTTTCTCTCAGCCGAAGTCTTCGTGTTTGCGCTGTTCTCCATGCAAGTTCCGCCCGCTGAGAGCAGGCGACCTGCTGCGGAATAAATTCCGCGCTCCGAAGGCGCTCAATACAAATCCAACCCCAGATCCAGCGCACGGCTGGAATGCGTCAGCGCACCCACAGAAATCGCATTCACACCCGTAGCAGCGACGTCCTTGATCGTCTCAATCGTGATGCCGCCGCTGGCCTCCAGCCAGAGCTTGCCGTTCACGAGTTTCACGGCCTCACGTAGCTTTTCGGGGCCCATGTTGTCCAGCAGCAGCATGTCCACACCTTCGAGCGTGAGGAAGCCGGCCACCTGATCCAACGTGTCAGCTTCCAGCTGCACGCGCACACCCGGGCGCTCCGCACGCAGTTTGCGAATGGCGGCCTGGAGGGAGGTAAGGTCGCTGTTGGCGGCCAGGTGGTTGTCCTTGACCATGGCATGGTCATAGAGGCCCATACGGTGATTGGTGCCGCCGCCGTCTTTCACAGCAGCTTTTTCGATCAAACGCCAGCCGGGGGTCGTTTTCCGCGTGTCCCACACCTGCACTGGGTGCGGCTTCACCGCTTCCACGTAGCGCTGCGTCTGCGCGGCCACGCCGCAGAGACGCTGGAGGAAATTCAGCGCCGTGCGTTCGGCAGTGAGCAGTGAGCGCGTGCTGCCGGCGGCTTTCATGAGGATGCTGCCCCGCACAAAAGGGCTGCCATCGGGAATGCAGACCTCCACTTCGAGCGTCGGATCGATTTCCTTGAAGACGGTCACGGCAATTTCAGACCCGGAAACGATCCCGGGCTCACGGGCAACGATCTCAGCCCGGGAGCGTGAATCGGCTGGAGTGAAGTAGAGGGAAGTGACATCTCCCGTGCCGACATCTTCGGAGATGGCGGCGCGGATCAGGGCTAAAACAGAGGGTTCCATGGGTGGCCGGATCATAGGCCGTACCGGGGAGGTTTCCAGTACGGGGAAAAACAGGTTGCCAAATTTTAAAAACTCTCCATCTTCCCCGCCCCTCGCCCCCGGCCTGACTGATTCATGGCCTTGCGTAGCGTGGCCATAGGAGCGTGTCATGAGCAACATCATCGAAAAGATCAATCAAGAGCAGCTGAAAAAGGAAGTCACCGCTTTCACCGTGGGTGACAGCGTCAAGGTCCACACCCGAGTCGTGGAAGGTGACAAAGAACGTATCCAGATCTTCGCAGGCATCGTCATCGCCCGCAAAGGCTACGGCATCAACGAAGCCTTCACCGTCCGCAAAATTTCCTATGGCGAAGGCGTTGAGCGTGTGTTCCCAGTGCACAGCCCAAAGGTTGCCAAGGTCGAAGTGACCAAGAACGGCAAAGTGCGTCGCGCCCGCCTGCACTACCTGCGTCAGCGCCAGGGCAAGGAAGCCATGTCCGTCAAGGAACTGGCTCAGAGCGACAATTAATTTTTTCGCATTCGTTTTTCAAAAAAAGAGAGGGCCGCAAAGCCCTCTCTTTTTTTTGTGATTGAGCGTGGTTCAAAATGCATGGTCAGGTAGCGCGGTCAGCACCCAGCGAAGAGTCAAACAGATGCCTTGCTGGGGGTGGTTTGAGGATGCAGCCCTTCCATGAGGGTCTGATTCGTTAAATTTTTCTTGTTTGGACTTGCCATACGGGCTTCCATTCGCTAAAAAAATAGCGAAATGTCCGACGCCACCAATCTTTCCCGGCGCGAGCGCCAGATCATGAATGTCCTGCACGCCGAGGGCAGCGCCACGGTCGCCACGGTGCAGGCCCAGCTGCCGGACCCACCCACGGACATGGCCGTGCGTCGGCTCATGCACATCCTGGAGGAGAAAGGCCACGTGAAGCGCCTGCGCAAAGAAGGCCGCGAGGTCATTTACGCCCCGGCTCAGTCGAAGGCTCATGCGGGCCTCAATGCCCTGAAACTGGTGCTCGACACCTTCTTCGGTGGCGCGGTGGACGAAGCGCTCGCCGCTCACCTCACCCGCAAAGACGCCTCACTCACGGATGAGCAGACCGCGCGCATTCAGAAACTCATCGACGAAGCAAAACGCGAAGGCCGCTGAGATGAAAAGCATGTGAACCGCCTGACTCCTCATGAACACCAGCACTCTCCTTGATCTGTTTTCCCACACCGCACTCAAAGGGGGGGCGGTTCTTCTCGTGGCGCTGCTCCTCGGCCTGGCTTTGCGAAGGATGGCCGCCGCGCGCCGGTACGCCCTGTGGATCACCGCCATCGCCACGCTGGCCGTTCTGCCCTTGGCGATGTGGGCGCTGCCTGCCTGGCATGTGCTTCCGCAAACGGACGTCGGTCTGGAGTGGCCGGCGATGGAGCCGGAGCCAGTCATCGCAAGTGCCGCATCCGTCCTGCCATCCGAAGACCTCCCTGTCACCGCGCCCGCCGTCAGCCCAGTCCTGCCCGCGTCATCGCAAATCGTGCCCCAGCCCTCCTTCTCTTGGAATATTTCATGGCAGGATGTGGTAGTCACTTTGCCCGTGGTGTGGATGCTCATGGCCGGTCTGTTGCTGCTGCGCCTCGGGCGCAGCGCCTGGCGCTTGCATCGTTTGGAAGCCTCCCTGCGCCCGGGTGAATGCGCCCTGCTGATTCAGGCCGCGCATGAGATTGGGCTGCGGCGCATCCCTCTCTTGCTCATCGGCCCCAACGATTCCGTGCCCATGGTCTGGGGAGTTCTGAAACCACGCCTGCTGCTGCCCCAGGGTTTTGAAACCTGGAGCCCAGAGAAACAACGCGGCGTCCTTCTGCACGAACTCGCCCATTTGAAGCGCGGCGATCCCCTCGCTCTCTGGGCCGCGCAATGGGTGAAGGCCCTGCATTGGTTCAATCCCCTCGTCTGGCTGACCTTCCGCCAGCTCCGTGCCGATCAGGAACGCGCCTGTGACGATGCCGTGCTGCGCAACGGCGTGCGTGCCAGCGACTACGCCCAGTCCCTGCTCGATCTCAGCCGCCACAATCGCCTCGCTCCTGGCCTGTCGCTCTGCGCTCTCACCATCACCCGCTGCGCCCCCGTCGAAGCCCGCGTGAAAGCCATCCTCGATCCCACGCGCCGCCGCGAAGGCCTCACCCTGCGCTGGCTGGCCGGGCTCGCTGGCTGTGCCCTGCTCATCACCCTGCCCGTGGCCATGCTCCATGCCATCGAAGGCCCCCCACTGCGCGGCCGTATCCTCGACCGCAACGGCGTCGTGCTGGCGGAAAGCACGAAGGAGAAGGTGCGTGTTTATCCCCTCAAAATGCTGGCGGCGCATGTCGTGGGATATACTCGACTGCCCGAGTCCGCCGAACCAAGACTGCATGGGGGATCTGGTGTGGAAAAGAAGGAGGATGCCGCACTGAAAGAAGGCAAAGATTTCACACTCTCACTCGACGCACGCATTCAGGCACTGACGCAGCAGGCGATGAAGGATGGCGGCGTGGAGCGTGGCGCAGCGGTGGTTCTTGATCCACGGACGGGAGAAATACTGGCCTCCGTTTCCCTGCCCAGTTTCGACCCCAATGTTTTCATTCCATCCATCAGCTACAAGAATTGGGATCGCTACCTCAAGGATATTGACGTCCCGCTGCTGAACCGCGTGGTGAAAGGTTATGTGCCGGGCGTCGCCAGCCTGCCACTCACTGCGCTCGCAGGCATCGCAGCGGGAGTCGGTGACAGCAAATTCACCTGTGAGGGCCGGACGATCTATGGCAACAACACCATGCTTTGCTGGATCCAGCGGCAGAGCGACGGCAAGCATGGTGAGCTGGACATGCGCAGCGCTTTCCTCGCGAGCTGCAACTGCTTCTGGCACCAGTTTGGTAATGCTGCGGGAATCGAGCATATCGAAGCCATGAGCCAAAGGATCGGCTTCGGCACGCGCTACGGCATTTTGGACGATGAGAGCCCTGGCCTCCTGCCGAGTCCGTCTTGGCTGGAGCAGAATCATCCAAAAGAAAGATGGTCGGCAGGTTTCACGGCCAATACATCGATTGGGATGGGGTTCATGCTGGCCACCCCGCTGCAACTCGCGGTCCTGGCGGCCACGGTGGGCAACAGCGGCAAAGTGCCACAACCCAGCCTGTTGAAAAAAGCGGGGGCCACCGCGTGGCGTGCAGATCTCGTGTACGAAGGGCTGGACGTTCCGCAGCTCGAAACCCTGCGTGATGCCATGCGACTGGTCGTCAACAGCGACAACGGCACCGGGAAAGCCGCCCGAAGTGAGCGGGTTGTCATCGCGGGTCGAACGGCCACTGCACAAAACTGGCGGATCGTGGATAAAAAACGGGTGGAGGACAACCACGCCTGGTTCATCGGCTTCGCACCCTTCGACAAGCCCACTCTAGCCTTTGCGATTTTGAAACAAGGCGGCAGGAGCGGCGGCAGCGACTGCGCCCCCATCGCCAAACGCATCGTCGAAGAAGCATTGGCGCTGCCTGCGGATGGCTCAGGAGATGTAAAGCCGGTGGAGCAAAAAGGCGCGGCTGCGCAGGCGCAGTTCGACTTCAACGCCGCTGAAATCTCACGGCAAATCAAACTCCTTGAAGCAGAGCTTAAGGTCGACTTGAAGGAATTCAAAATCGGCAACGGCCAGGTGACGATCGTCGGCGAAGCGGCTGGCATGGTCGAGGCGTTGCAATTGCGCAAGCGGCTGGCAGAGATAGGCGAGAAGAGGCAGATTGAATGGTCCTTTCCGTTGCCAAGAAGCTTGGAAAACGGCCGAGTCGGGTTTCGGGCCGGCGGGGTTTATCAGGCATCGCAAACAAACACGGAAGAAGGGAGCGAGAAAACCAAGGCCGCTCCCAAACCGCTTCGGATCTTCAATAAAACGACTGCCAAGGTGATCAGCCGAAGCTCCAGCGCTTCGTCTCACAGCCTGGTCATCGACAAAGGTTCGCTCGACGGCATCGTCGCCAACAGCCCGGTGATCACATCCGTTGGTCTTGTCGGGAAGACAGCCACGCCGGAGCCACACACGACCAAGGTGATTCTCCTGACGGATGAACTCTGCCGTGTCTCCGCCAAGGTGGAAGGGACTCTTGAGCAGGGCATACTGGCCGGTGAGCGTGAGGCACAGGCCGTGCAGCCACAGCTGCATCTCCGCTTCCTCAGCCGCTTCGCCAAAATCAACGTTGGTGCCAGTGTGTACTCCTCCGGTGAAGGCGGAGTCTTCCCGGCCGATCTGCTCTTGGGGTGCGTGAAGCAATTCATAAGCGGGGATGTTTCCGGAGAAGCCATCGTTGAACCCGCCGTTGACTTCTCAACCCTTGATCAGGTGTTCGTGATCGAGTTGAAGACCGAGCCTCCTGCCCAAGAAGCACCAAAACCACCCAAGCCCGCAGACCAGGCTCAGCTCCGTCAGCAAAGCGATGCCGCGATACGCATGCAGCCTGCTCTGGCAAACCAATGGGCTGCTTTGAAACGGGCCGGACTCTTAGCTGACCTGCCAGCACGCGCCCGCCCGTTTGATCTAGGGGACAAGCATCCGGAGCGCCAGGTGAAAAGCGTGCCGGAGTTTCATTTTTGGACGTCACGGGTGGACGTGCGCCGCTGGCTTGTGGACTCGCACTGTTCTTCAGCAAAAGCGGACCCGCTTGCATCAAGGCGCTCGCTGCTGTGGGAGCCGCCTGCGGTTGAGGACATTGCAGCGGACTGGCCCGCCCCTCCGCAGCCATTTCAGCGCACCTACGCTGCCGCCAGTCACTGCGAGGTCCACATCGCCGCTTCGGATGGCGAGAATGTGACCGTGACCGTTCGCCAGAAAAGACCCTCCATCCTCATCGCGCCAGATGAATCTCAGGAGCCACGTCCTGCGGGCAGGTTGGCTCCTGAATATCATGGAAAGAGCCTCTCTCAGAGTGAGTCCGCACTGCCTGCGATCGGCATAGCCTTGCAAACACTTCGCCCAACGATCTCATCAGATGAACGCGAGTACCAGCCAACCTTCCGACCGCAACCGATCCAGTACAGAGTGCAAGCACCAGCACCACCTTCCGCCCCCACACTCGAAATGCCATTTCCATTGAACCGTCTCCATCAAGATCTCAGCGCCGACTCGGAAAAAGCTCTGCGACGCAGCTTGGGAAGCGGCAACCGCATGCAGCAGGCTTTGGTGGTCAGGGCACCGCTGTGATAGCGATGACCAAAGGAGGGCGCAGCGAAGTCCTCACTGCTTCAGCAACCCGCTGTCCACCAGCCACTCCGTAAACCGCATCGGCCATCTCGCCGCAGCACTCGGCTTGGCATCCGCCTTGTACCCGAAGCCATGCCCGGCATTGGCAAAAAGGTGCATCTCAGCTTTCACGCCAGCAGCCTTGTACTTGAGGTAGAGCGTCGCCATGCCTTCGGAGATGTCCGGGCGGTCGCTGTAACCTGCGGCGATGAAGAGCGGTGGCATGCCCTTGGTGGCATTGAAGAGGCCGGAGGTGCCGGGATAGATGAGGCCCTGAAAGTCGGGGCGGCTGCTCTGCTGCTCGATGGGATCGGCGGCGTCTTTCTGGCCCGGATCATTCGTCATGGCAGCAAAGGCGGCCAGCTCGCCCCCGGCGGAGAAGCCGAGAATGCCGATCCGGTCCGGCTGGATGTGCCACTCAGCGGCACGGCTGCGCACCGTGCGGATGGCCCGGCGGGCGTCCGCCATGGCATGGTCCTGAATGGTGTAGGTGCTGCCCGGTTCGCGGGCCAGCCGGTATTTCAGCACAAAAGCCGCGATGCCATGATCACGGAACCATTCCGCCAAGGCATAGCCTTCATGTCCGAGGCAGAGCTTGGAGTGGCCCCCGCCAGGGCAGATGATGACGGCGGTGCCGGTGGATTTGTCCGCAGCGGGCACGTACGGCGTGATCGTGGGCTTGTGGACGTTGCACACGTTGCTGCCCTCGATCTTCTCCGGCTCGGCAGCCCGCGCTTCAGAGCCGGGGGCTCCATGGGCCCACAAAGGGAGGGCGGCGGGAGTGTCTGCGGCACCGAGGGCAAGGGGCAGAATAAGGCTGGCGAGGAGGAGTCGGATCATGGGTTAAATGTAACGCTGAGAAAACCGAAGTTTACTGGAAATCATCGCATGATTGACAAATCAAAGACTCCCGCTAGTTTCGCGCCCCCTTTTCGAGGGGAGGCCGTGATTTGTCCGGTCTGAGCTCCCACTTTCCCTTTCACCACCCCACACGCCCATGCCAAAGACATTCAGGACCTACCAGCCTTCCAAGCGCACGCGCAAGCAGCAGTTTGGTTTCCGCGCACGCACGAAGACCGCTAATGGTCGCGACATCCTGCGCCGCCGTCGTCGCGCCGGACGTAAACGCCTCCTGCCAAAGGGCGTGGAACTCCACTTCAAGCGTCACACCCAGCAGCACACCTAATTCTGCTGCGGCGCGCTCCTTATCATGCGCCTTCCCTCAAGCCTGCGGATGAAACTCGCGTGCGATTTCGCACGCGTCAAAACGCAGGGCAGCAGCCAGGCCGGAAAATTTCTGGTTCTGGGTGCTTTGCGTGTGGAAGCGCTGAAGGAGTTCCAGTTTGGCCTCATCACCGGGGGCAAGCTGGGCAATGCCGTCGTGCGAAATCGCATCCGTAGGCTGCTCCGCGAGATCGTGCGTGCACACCGCGCGGAAATCGCTCCCGGCTGGCAGATGGTGATCATCGCCCGCTGGCGTGCCCCTAAGGCCACGCTGGCAGAACTGGAAAATGACTGGCTGCGGCTGGCGCGGCGCATGAATCTGCTCACCCAGAAGCTCCCTGCCCCGCCCGCTCCATGAAATGGCTCATCCGAATTTTCATCCGCGGCTATCAAGTGTTCATCTCCCCCGTCATTCACGCCATTGGCGGTCCCGGCTCCGGATGCCGCTACACCCCGACCTGCTCGAGGTATTTTCTCCAGGCCGTCGAAACCCACGGCGTGCTGCGCGGCTGCTGGCTGGGCCTCTGCCGCATCGGCCGCTGCCACCCCTGGGGTGGACACGGGCATGATCCCGTGCCGGACAAGAAATGACAAAACCCGCATGACGAATTTTGCCAGACAATGTAGTCGCGCACACGGGGGTCACTCGCCATTTGTCCGTCTGCTTTCGCCATTGCTTCCAAGCCGTGTCTCCCATCTGACCCTGGAGACCCGCATTTTCAAAAAAACCTCTCTCACCCAAAGCTAAAAAATTTCATGGACCGCAAAAGTTGGATCATCGTGACGCTCTGCGTCATCCTCGCGGGGGTAAACCTGTACTACGTGCAGGAAAATCAGAAGCTCGCGCAGGCCGAGGCGACGCGCATCAAGCAGGAGCAAGCCGCTAAAAAAGCGGCGGAAACACCCGCAGCACCGACAGCCGCGACCCCCGCCCCCGGCGTCACACCTGCAGCGCCTGCGGCACCCGTGGCTGCCGACGTGCCGGTGGAAACTCACTCCATCAAAGTGGGCACCGTCACGTTTGAACTGACCTCCAAAGGCGGCGGCATTGCCCGCGCCGCACTTGCCGGCACGGATCAGGTGACGCTGAACAAATACGGCCTCGAAGCCATCGGCGCCCTGCGTCGTGAAGCCTCCGGCATGGATGCGCTGGCCTACAAGCTGACAGAAAAGAGCGACAAGAGCGCCACCTTTGAAGCCACCACCGCCGAAGGGATCGTCGTCACCAAGAAATACTCCCTGACCGAAGGCCCGGAAGGAGACGAGCATCTCATCGATCTCAAGATCACCCTCAAAAACACCGGCACCGCTCAGCATCGCTCCGAGGAATATTACCTCTACGCCGGCGCTGCGACCGCCCTGAAGCACGACGAAGGACGCTATGACGGCTTCTTCTGGAACAACGCCGGAGACACAGATCACGAGCTGTCGAAATACTTTGGCAAGGGCGTCTTCAGCGATGCACCAGCTGAGTACCGCCATTCCTACAATGCACTGCGCTACGCAGGCGTGATGAGCCGCTTTTATACCCACATCATCACCCGCATGGCGGAGAAGGATGCACCAGCCAAGGTCTGGGCTGGTCGCCGCAAACTCGCCCAGCCGATTGATGCCGCGAGTGCGGGCAAGGCGGAGATCGAAGACTTCACCTACGATGCCTCCATGAGCCTGCCGGTGGTGGATCTCGCCCCGGGTGCCTCGGTCACGGAAAATTACCAGATCTACCTCGGCCCGAAGGAATACGACCGCCTCAGCCGGATCGGCCACCAGCGCAGCTACGCGATGTTTTACGGCTACTTCAAGATCGTCAGCATCGCCCTCTCCAAGGTCATGCGCTGGATGCACAACATCAGCGGCAGCTGGGGTCTGGCAGTCATCCTCCTGACGATTTTCGTCCGTCTCTGCCTCTGGCCGATCCATGCGAAATCCACCATGACCATGAAGCGCATGGGTCTGCTGGGTCCGCTGATGAAAGAGCTGCAGGTGAAGTACAAGGACAACCCGCAGCAGCAGCAGTTGGAGACCATGAAGCTCTACAAGGACTACGGCGTGAATCCGCTGGGCGGCTGTCTCCCGTTGTTCCTGCAGTTCCCCATTTTCATCGGCCTCTACAGCGTGCTGGAAGTGGCGGCGGAGCTTCGCGGCCAGTCCTTCTGGTGGGTGCGGGATCTCGCCGCAGCGGACACCCAGGGCGTGTTCATGGGTTTCAACATCAACCCGCTGCCGATCATCATGGGCCTCACCATGGTGGCCCAGATGAAGCTCACCCCTCAGCCTGCGACAGTGGACAAGACGCAGCAGCGCATTTTCATGCTGATGCCCCTGTTCTTCCTGTGGATCAGCTATGACTTCGCCGCCGCCCTCGCCTTGTACTGGTCCACCCAGAACATCTTCAGCGTCTTCCAGACCCGCATCATGAAGCTTTACATGCCTGAGCCCAAGCTGGAGAAGGTAGCGCTGAAGCCAGCAGCCAAAGCCGCACCGGCACAGAATCCTTTCTTTAATTCGGGAGCACCCTCAAAAGAAGACAAGAAAAAAGGCCCGAAACCGCCACGTCTGGGAGGCTAGAGATCCATGACACCCCTCGAACACTCACGCCATATTCTTGACACGATGCTCGGCTATCTGGGCTTCGTGGTCCAGATCGAGGAGGACAACGGCCCGGACGGCCCCACGCTGCAGGTGCTCACGGATGATTCAGACGCCCTCATCGGCCGCCGGGGTGAGACGCTCGAAGACATCCAGTACCTGGTAAACCGCGTCCTGCAGCGCCACATCAAGGACGCCCCGCGCATCCGCGTGGACGTGGAATTCTACCGCTCCATGCGTGAGGACAAGATGGTCGCCCGTGCCAAGGAACTCGGCGACCGCGTGCGCGCCACCGGCCAAAACGCCGACCTGCCGCCGATGAACAGCTACTACCGCCGCCTCATTCACA
>NZ_JBIPNG010000309.1:0-7964 GCF_044373815.1 Prosthecobacter sp.
CTTCTAGGACGAGGCATTCACTTGGAGCGATGCCCATCTGCGCCGCCGCGAGGAGGAACATGTCGGGGGCGGGCTTGCCATGCTTCACCTTTTTGGGGGTGATGATGATGGGGAAGAGATCGATCAGGCCGGTGGCTGTCAGGCAACCGCGCACGGTGGATTCTTCGCTGCCGGAGGCCACGGCGATGGGGAAGCGGCCGAAGAGTGATTTGGCAAACTCAGCGACAGGTCCCACGACCTGCACTTCGGGGATGCGCTTGGCGAAGATCTCCATCTTCAACTCATCCACGCTGACGGGATCGACATTGGCGCCATGCTTCGCATTCAACAGCTTCACCACGTCCTGCTCCTTCATGCCTGCGTGCGCATAAAACTCCTCCTCGGTGAACTCATACGGCGCATCATGCTGCTTCAAAGCCTCCACCCAGGCGACGTAGTGAAGAGGCATGGAATCAACGAGGGTGCCGTCGCAGTCGAAGATGTAGGCTTGAAAGGGGTAGTCGGGGATTTGGAGGGGCATGGGGTGCGTGCATAAACCGCGCACGCTGGTGGGCGGCAACCAACTTTTCGGATGGAGAGTCTGTGTAGGAAGGTGAACCAGATTTGCGAAAGCCGGGGGGCTCTCGCAAACGTTGAGTCTGCACTATGATGCGCGATTCACCGCACTGAGCACCGCCTTGATGGAGGCGAGTTCGATGTTGGTATCCACACCTGCGCCCCAGATGGTTTTGCCGCTGGCGGTTTTGATCTGGATGAAGGCGAGGGCGCTGGCTTCGGTGCCGGAGCTGAGGCTTTGCTCGCGGTAGGTGGCGACTTCAAAGGGCGGCGCTCCGGCTTCCTGAATCAGCGCTTGGGCAAAGGCGGCGATGGGGCCGTTGCCTTTGCCGGTGATGCCGCGTTCCTGGCCGTTGATGACGAGGCTGCTGCGGCAGGTGAAGACGCCGTCCACGCCATCGGCATGGAAGTGATGGAGGGCGAAGGGGGTCTCGCGCTCGATGTATTCCTTCCAGAACATGCCTTTCAATTCAGCAGCGGTGACTTCGCGCCCCAGCTTGTCCACGATGTCGTTGGCCAGCGGGCCGAATTCACGCTGCATGTCCTTGGGCAGTTCGATGCCGAACTCGCTTTCCAGCAGGTAGGCCACGCCGCCTTTACCGCTCTGCGAGTTCACGCGGATGACTTCGCGGTATTCGCGGCCGATGTCGTTCGGATCGATGGTGAGGTAGGGGACATCCCAGATGGTCTTGTGCTCCTCGTAGCCGGTGAGTCCTTTCTTGATGGCGTCCTGATGGCTGCCGCTGAAGGCGGTGAAGACGAGTTCGCCGCTGTAAGGATGGCGCGGCGCCACGGTCATGCCGGTGGTGCGCTCGTACATGTGGATGAGGCCGCTCATGTCGCTGAAGTCCAGGCCGGGGGAGATGCCGTGCATGTAGAGGTTCATGGCCACCTGGACGATGTCCAGATTGCCGGTGCGCTCACCATTGCCAAACAGGGTGCCTTCCACGCGGTCGGCTCCGGCCAGCAGGCCCAGCTCGGTGGCGGCGGTGCCGGTGCCGCGGTCATTGTGCGTGTGCAGACTGATGATGAGGCTGTCGCGGTTTTTGATATTGGTGCAGATCCATTCGATCTGGTCGGCATACACATTGGGCATGGCCACCTCGACGGTGTCGGGCAGGTTCAGGATCATCTTGTGCTGCGGCGTCGGCTGCCACACATCCATGACGGCTTCGCTGATCTCCTTGGCAAATTCCACTTCCGTGGCGCTGAAGCTTTCGGGCGAGTACTGCAGGGTCACCTGCGTGCCGCCTGCGGCGAGACGATGCAGGCGGTCCTTGATCATCTGCGCGCCTTTGATGGCCACGGTGATGATCTCTTCCTTGGATTTTCCAAACACGTACTTCCGCTGAGCGGGAGAGGTGCTGTTGTACATGTGGATGACCACTTTTTTGGCACCGATGAGCGACTCGACGGTCTTCTCGATCAAGTCCTCACGCGCCTGAACCAGGCACTGGATGGTGACGTCGTCAGGGATGCGCTTTTCCTCGATGAGGCGGCGGTTAAACTGGAACTCGGTGTTGGAGGCGGAAGGGAAGCCGACCTCGATTTCTTTGAAGCCGCATTTCACCAGGGCATCGAACATTTCGAGCTTCTGTGAGACATTCATCGGCACGGCGAGCGCCTGGTTGCCATCGCGCAGATCGACGCTGCACCACATGGGAGCGTGGGTCAGATGACGGGAGGGCCATTGACGGTTGGGGATGCTGATCAGCGGGAAGGGCTGGTACTTGGAAGACGGATCTTTTAACATGACGGGACAATTGGAGACAGGATTAACAAGATTTCAGAATTGGACAGGATTCTTTCCTGTTCTGAGAAACTGCCGTGACGTGACGGCAAGGGGCATGACGAGGAAACACGGGCCGCCTACCCTTGCGTAAGTCGCAGGGAGAGAAGGAGCAGAGCCTTGGCTGGCGTGGTGGTCATGGACGACTCTAAGAAAGCAGGGAAGAAGGAGTAGTCAAGAGAGTCGAAGGAGGGCGGCAAGGCTTGTCTGTGGTGAATGACAAGATCCTGCCTTGAAGGGAAGAAGAGTCGGAGTAGGAGGAAGAGAAAGATTTTCACTCCCTCCTATGACCCGATTCCGACCCTGCATTGATCTCCACGACGGCCGCGTAAAGCAGATCGTGGGCTCGTCGTTGCGGGATGATGGGACGGGGTTGAAGACGAACTTTGTGAGTGACCGGGACTCGGCTTGGTATGGGGAGCTGTATCGGCGCGACGGGCTGACGGGCGGGCATGTGATCCTGCTGGGCAAGGGGAATGAGGAAGCTGCGAAGGCCGCGACGGGAGCTTTCCCGGGCGGCTTGCAGGTGGGGGGCGGTATTCGCTCGTGCAATGCGGCGGAGTATCTGGAAGCCGGGGCCAGCCATGTGATCGTGACGAGTTACTTGTTTGAAACGGACGGCACCTTCAATCAGACGCGGCTCGACAAAATGGTCGAAGCCGCAGGCAAAGAGCGGCTGGTGATTGATCTGAGCTGCAAGGCCACGGCGACGGGCTGGACGGTGGCGATGAACCGCTGGCAGACGCTGACGACGCTGGATGTGACGCCGGAGTCGCTGCGCTTTCTCGCGGGGCATTGTGCGGAGTTTTTGATCCATGCTGTGGATGTGGAGGGCAAGTGCGAGGGCATCGATGAGGCGCTGGTGAGTTTCCTCGGTGAGCACTCGCCGATTCCCATGACCTATGCCGGTGGCATCCGGCATCTGGATGATCTGAAGCGCATCGATGAGCTGAGCCGTGGCCGCGTGGATGGCACGGTGGGCAGCGCACTGGATCTGTTCGGCGGCACCGGGGCGAAGTATGAGGAACTGGTGGCGTGGAACAGGCGTAATGCTGCGTAAACATTTCCAATCACGGGCTAAAACCCGATCTACGAACTTATGAAAATCATCCGCTACTCCGACTCGCAGGGAAACATCGTGCATGCAGCGCAGCAGGCTGATGGCACGGCGCTGGTAATTGAGGGGGATATTTTTGGAGAGCATCATGTGACGGAGCGGAAGGCGGAGATGGTGAAGCTGCTCGCGCCGGTGCAGCCGTTTGCAATTGTGTGCATCGGGCTGAACTACAAGAAGCATGCGGAGGAGACGAAGGCGGAACTTCCGAAGCATCCGGTGGTGTTCATGAAGCTGCCGAACGTGGTGCAGCATCCGGGGGAGCCGATCCTGCTGCCGACGAAGCTGAAGAGTGACAAGGTGGATTACGAAGCGGAGCTGGCGGTCGTGATTGGCAAGAAGGCGAAGAACGTGAGCAAGGCAGACGCTTTGCAATATGTGCTGGGCTACACCTGCGGCAATGATGTGAGCGCGCGTGACTGGCAGAAGCACGGTGGCGGTGGGCAGTGGTGCCGCGGCAAGTCGTTTGATACGTTTTGCCCGCTGGGCCCGGTGCTGGTGACGACGGATGAGATTCCGAATCCGAACACACTCGCGATCAAGACGGTGCTGAATGGCGAGACGATGCAGGACTGGAGTACCAGCGACATGATCTTTGATGTGCCGACCCTGATCGAATTTCTCAGTGGCAGCACCACGCTGATGCCGGGCACGGTCATCCTCACAGGCACGCCGCATGGTGTGGGAGCGGCCCGCACGCCGCCTGTGTTTATGAAGGATGGCGATACGGTGAGCGTGGAGATCGCGCAGATCGGTACTCTGACCAATCCCGTGCAAAATGAGTCCTAGCAGTCCTGCGCTTTTTCCAGTTCGCTGATCAGCTTCTCGTAGCGCCGCTGCGGGCAGCATTCTTCGAGGAGAATGCGGAGGGCGGCTTTGTTGCGCACGAAGTGGAATGCGATGATGTCGCAAACGGCTTCGGCCTCATCCATTTCTTCCAGTTCATGGCGCAGTTGCTGCATGCTCTCGCAGCTGTCGTCCGTGGGCGGTGGAAGGAGGTCCAGCGCGCGTGATTTCAGCTGGCGCAGGATTTTGGTGGGAGCGTGCTGGGTGAGCACCGGTTCCACACGGGCAATTCGGAAGGGCTTGATCTGATCCCAGCCGGTGATGCGCACGCGGCAGACGCCGTAAAGCATGACCTGCGAGGTGCCGTCAGGGTTTTTAACCGAGCAGCGGACCAGTCCCGCCGTGGTGACGGGAAGCACGTCATTCGCGCCGTCAGAAACGCCAACGCAGAACATGCGGTCGGTTTGCAGCGCATGATCCAGCATGCGGCGGTAGCGGTCCTCAAAGATGAACAGGGGCAGATGGCAGGCGGGAAAATGGTAGCAGTCGTCCAAGACAATCACGGGAAGGCTGTGAGGAAGCACGAAACCTTTGGCTGAGAATGTTTTTGACGAGATGTCCATGAGTGAAATGACACGCGGGATACGCGTGCATCCGCCCGATGGTTCCTTGTTTCCTGCGCAAACGCCAGCGAATCATTCAAAGCGGAAGGAAAACACATCGGCGTCCTTGAGCACCCAGCGAAGACGCACCGGTTTTCCGGCCAGAGCAGAGACGTCGCTGCCCGTCTTCCAGTCGATGACACGATCGATGCTGTCGTATGAGATCGCCTTGCAGTCATCCAAAGTGAAGCCAGGCAGGGGCTTGCCCTCGGCATCCTGGATTTCCACCGCCACTGAGCCAGCGGCCCCGGTGGAGAGATTGAGATGCAAAGCCTTGCCGGTGAACGTGAAGGGCTTGGTGGTCATCTCACCGCCTGTGAAGTCTGCATGCAACGATGCGAAGCCATCGAGACGCAGTGTGAAGCGCTGCAGAAGTGCGGTGGTCTGGCCGTAATGGCGCTCCACGAACAATGACATCTCTGCCGGTCCGGTCTGCACCACGCCGCAGGCGGGGTAGTTGCTGCGGCTGGTCCAGTCGCGGAAATCCTGGCCGGGACGAACAAAGCCTTCCATGAAGCTGCGATTGTAGGCTGTGGTGCCGGCGCGACTGGTCATCAGCACGGCTTCGGAGCAGTCCTGGATGAGGGCAGGGTAGGCCTTGGTATCCGGGGCGAGCTCTTTTTTGGCCTGCTCTTCCAGCACGGCCTTGCCGGGCATGAAGCGTGCGGCGGTGGAAATGTAGAGGTGCGGCGCATTAAAATATGGGTTCGTCTGGCTGATGTAAATGTGGTCCACCAACGGCTGGTCGCAGGTCATCTGCACGGCGTCCGTCCAATGGATGAAATCCTTGCTTGTGGCGCGGCTGACCCAGCGCACACCTTTGGGTTTCCATGTCTTCTCATCGATCACGCCTGCGGTGAAGACGCGGAAGTAGGCCACGTAGCACTGCTCCGTATCCGACCAGAAGGACACGTTTTGGGAATCAAAGGCACCTTTGGTGATGACCGCCGTCTCCTGCATTTTCTGCCAGTGCAGGCCATCTGCGGAAACGAAGGCGCTGAGACCGCCGGATTTGCCGCCGAGGCCTGCCAGGGCCTTGTAGCGTTGCTCTTTGGGCACACCGGGACGGCGGTCGATGAATGGAGCGAAGTTGTGCGTGTAGGGGGCCAGATTGGCCAGCATCACATTGTTGTCTTTGCTGCCGTTGATCTCATGCAGGCCGAGCTTGGGCTTCACCCATGTTTTGCCGTCGGCGGATTCGGCGTAGCAGGTGACTTCGCCGCTGGTGCCGTCCTTGAAGCCCGCATTGCCACGGTAGTACATCTGGAATTTGTTTGCCTCGTCGTTGTGAATGACGGTGATGTAGGCGCTGAAGCGGCCCTCCCAGGATTGGTCAAATTTCACCGCGACGCCTGCCTCTTCGGGATGGTGAAGCTGCAGCGCGGCACCTTTCATCTGGTCGATGAGCAGCTTGTCCACAAACAGCTCACGGCGGGAGCCGATGTTGGTGACTTCAGCGGAGGCGATGCCGGTGCAAAGGGCCAGGAAGGGTAGGAGAGTGCGAAGCATGCATAGAAATACTGGCAACCATGGGGGGATGTTGCAGGGGCGGCGAAGCAAAGTACTCTCGAACTTGAGTTCGCTCTGGAAAAGCTCGGAGCTTCCCGGAGTGAGCTAAAGTTCACGAATACTTTCTTTCCCGGATCACAGGCTCTTCAAATACGCCACGATGTCGCTGATGGACTGCGGGGTGAGACCGAGCTGCTGGGGTTGGTACATGAGCGAGCGGGTCATCTTCTGGATGCTGGCGATGCGCTCTTTGGGCACGGTCTGCACGAGGCCGCCCATGCATTTGATCATGACGGGATCGCCGCTGGAGAGGATCATGCCGCTGATGGTGAGGCCGTCCTTGGTTTTGATCTCGCTGCCTTCAAAACCGTGGGAGATGTCGGCGGAAGGATGGGCGATGGCGTTGGCGATGACTTCGCTCGGCTGCTGTTTGCCAAAGGTGCTGAGGTCGGGGCCGAATTCAACGCCCATCTTGCCGACTTTGTGGCAGGTGAAGCAGACGGCGATGGCGGCCTGGCCGCGCTTGGCATCGCCGGGGAGCTGGGCGATCTCTGCACCGGTGGGCAGCTTGGGTGCGCCCTTGAGTTCAGGGGGCATTTCGACCGCGACGAGTTTCACCTTGGCGGGATCATACAGGCCCAGAGCCTTCATGCCGCTTTCCACATCGTAGTCCTTCCAATCGTTGCCTTTGCGATTGAGCAGCCACCACTTGGCGAGATCCTTCATTGGGAAGTCTTTGGTGTTGGCGAGTTCGATCATCGCGCCTGCAGCTTCACGGCTTTTCACGAAGGCGAGGCCGGTGAGCATGAGCTTGCGCTGTTCTTCACTAAGGACGCTGTCGAGGGCGCGAGTTTTGAAGGCCTCCACCGCAGCGGCGGGGTGCATGCGCCAGGCGATCCAGGACTCTGCCTCGGTCCATGCAGCGGGCTTGTCCTTGCAGATGGCGGCGTAAAGTTCGGCTTCCTTGCCTTCAGCGCCAAGACCGAGGGCTTCGAGGTAAGCGCGGTCTTTGCCGTCAAACTGCTGCGCGAGTTTCACCAGCAGTGGAAGGCTTTGGGCGACAGGGACTTCGCGAAGTGTCAGTGCGACTTCACGGCGCACTGCTGCGGAGGAATCTGTGACCATCTTGGCGGCCATGGCCAGCACATCCTGACCGGCACGACGCAACGCGCGGTAGGCGATGAGGCGCTGATCTTCGGATTTGGATTCGAGCCAGGGCTTCACCTGAGCAACGCCGTCTTCACCCATTTGTGCGAGCAGCCATGCGGCGCGTGCGGCGATGAAGGTGTTGTCGTCCTTGAGCAGGGCTGCGACGGCGGGCACGGCTTTCGCGCCCTGCGCTTTGAGTGCGGTGAATCCATTGTAGCGCACGTTGGGTGCGGGGCTTTTCAGCGCGGCGATCTGGCCTTCCGTGGTGTCGAGCTTGAGTGCTGGCACGTTGGAGGCGAATCCCTTCGGAGCGATGCGATAGATGGTGCCGGTGTAGCGTTCATCGAGTGTACCGTGGCCACCGACGCGGGCGTCGAACCAGTCGGCGACGTAGATTGCG
>NZ_JBIPNG010000042.1:0-25121 GCF_044373815.1 Prosthecobacter sp.
TCAAACCGGAGCAGGTCATTGATCTGGTGAAGTATCTGCAAAGCGGGGCTGCCGGACCGGCTAAAGCCGGGACTGCAATACCCGGAGCGATTGAAGGCGAGGGGCTCAAGGTTCTGGCGAAGACTGGTGGCAATGCCAAGCCGCAGGGCATGGGTGCTTTCGGGGGTGAATGGAGCGGGGGCTCTCAGCTCTGGTGGACGGGTGCCAAGCCGGGACAGAAACTGACGCTGGCGCTGCCGGTGCAGGAGAAGGGTAAATACACGCTGAAAGCGGCGCTCACCCTGGCGAAGGACTACGGCATCATCGACGCGGCGCTGGATGACAAACCCGTGGCCACGGCTTGGGACGGCTTCAATGGTCCCAAAGTCATTCACAGTGATGAACTCGACTGGGGCACGCATGAGCTCAGCGCCGGGGAGCATCAGCTCACCCTCACGATCACTGGCAAGAATGCGGATGCGGTGCCGGGATACATGGTGGGGCTGGATTATGTGAGGCTGGAGAAGAAGTAGAAATTCGCTATTCTATTGCTAAGGGTAAACCATGACTGAAGAAGGCGAGCCAGCCGAATGTGTTTCACCAACATCTGGGTTGGTGGAGCAGCAGCGTTGGTACATGAAATTCCAGCAATCTTTGGCCAATGCGAGTGAAGCCGAGATGTTGACCAAACTTGATGCGGGTATCAAATCTCTGGATTCAAATCGAGGGATTCCAGCCTCCGAAGCATTTGCAGTGCTTCGTTCTCAAAGTCGAAATTTCTGACTGAGGTTGGATAACCCATGCGCGATCTTCATTCCACGAAAGCCATGTGGCTCAAGGGCTGGCTGTTTCTGCTCATTGGGCTGATGTCAGCCGCGATCCTGCTGGTGGAGAACTGGAGCTGGCGTACGGCGCTGCTGCTGGCTCTGTGCGTGTGGGGATTTTGCCGGGCGTATTACTTTGCGTTCTATGTGATCGAGCGCTGGGTGGATCCGCAGTTCAAGTTTAGCGGGCTGGGGCACTTCCTGACCTACCTGTGGCGGCGCCGGGGTGGAGGCATGCGAAATTAGTTTGCAAGGTCGGAGCCGTTTTCATTTAATCCTGACTGCAAAGGTATTTCCACCCACCATGAAAACGAAATTTACTTGGATTGTGCTGCTCGTTGGCAGCTTGTTTGCCATTCAGAACCTGCTTGCCACGGCCTCTAAAAACAATGTGGGCACGGTGGTGAAAGTGGACGGGCTTAAGTTTAAGGAGAAGACTTCCTCGTTTGCAGGCAAGCCTCTCATCGTGGAGTTCTGGGCCACTTGGTGCCCGCCTTGCCGCTCCAGCATTCCGCATCTCAATGAGGTTTACAAAAAGTATCAGGCCAAGGGGCTGGAGATCATCGGTGTCACGAATGAAGACCGCCCAACGGTGAGCAAGTTCCTCAAAGAGGTGCCCATCAACTATCACGTGGCCTTTGATTCCAATGGCAAGTTCAGCAAACCTTTTGGCATCAAGGGCATCCCTCATGCCATGATCCTCGACAAGGAGGGCAAGGTCGTGTGGGAAGGCCATCCCATGAGCCTGCCAGAAAGTGAATTGGAGACGGTCTTGAAGTAGCTCCGGCGGGGCTCAGGCCCTGGCCAGCGCTTCGTCAAAGCGTGCGATCAGGTCCGCGGTGTCTTCCAAGCCGGCGGAGACGCGGAGGAGCCAGCGGCTGACGCCGCAGCTCTCGGCCCAGTCGAGTTCATCGTAGTGCGCGAGGAGCGTGTAGGGGCAGGCGAGTGTGAAGTTGGTGCCGAGGCTCGGGCCTTTGGAGACGCGCAGGGCGTCGAAGACTCTGGGGCTGGTCTGCTCGGGGTTTTTGAGCGTGAAGGAGAAGAGGCAGCCGTAGCCGCCGTTTTCGCGGCGGATGTATTCGTAGCCGCTTCCGCCTTCGCTGCTGGCGTGCCAGACGCGATCCACTTTCGGGTGTGTGCGCAGATGCTCGGTGAGGGCCTTGGCATTGTGGCTCATCTTGGCGGCGCGCTGGGCGAAATCGCGGCTGTTGAGTTCCAGGGCCACGGCATCGCCGCGCCAGAGTTCGTGATCGGCATGGGCCGTCAGGAAGGCGGAGAAGGCCGCGTGATGCGGGGAGTTGCGGTTGAGAACGACGCTGCCAGCGAGGACATCGCCTACGCCGGAGAAGCTCTTGGTCAGGCTCGTCGTCACGACATCGGCCACACGGTGCGCATTCACGTGAGCGACGGTGGAGATGGTGTCGTCGATGATGATCGGGACGCCTTGTTGTGCGGCAGCACGGATCGCCAGCAGTCTTTCGAAATCGACGCAGCGGAGCAGGGGATTGCTAGGGGCTTCGCAGAAGATGCCTGCGATCGGCTCGCTTTGCAGCAGGGCGCTGAGGTCATCGTATTCGCTGTCCTTGATGAGCGGCATGAAATGCACGCCGGTGCCGAAGAACTGCTGGAGCTTCAGCACATCCACATAGGGGAAGTCGAGCTGCATGGTTTTGCGGCTGGGGAAAAGCTGCGTGAGCATGCGATGCACTGCAAAGTTTGCCGCCATGCCGGAGGGAAAGAGAAAGACGTCTTCGGGCTGCTGACCGGCCAGTTGCGCGATGCGCTCGCGGATGGTGCGGTTGGCGGCCTTGCCTTCTTCTACGCTGGCGGTGCTCTGGCGTTCGCCCAGGGCATCGCAGGCCTGGCGGGTGCTCACGCATTCGCCGCAGAAGCGCCAGAACTTGCGGGCCTGCACGTAGCTGTCTGCCGGAAACACGGCGACGCCGAGGTTATGCGCCGTCCATTCGACTGCGCGGCCGGTTCCGATGAACTTCACGCAGCGCTCCGCATGCACGACCCGTGGAAACACGAGGCAGCGCTCGCCAGCGGCGGCGAATTCCTTTTCGGCCGCAGCAAACAGCCGGGAGATGGCCGGCGGGCAGCAAAAGCGCGGGTAGCCGGACTTGAACTTTGAGACCACATTCTGGTCACCTTCCTCATAACCGATCACATGTTCCCACAGCGGCAGGCACACGGACACGCCGAGGTCGTGGTCAGGGATCGCTTTGCCGAGGTCTTCGGCATTGCAGAGAGGGTGGGTGAACAGGTCGGTCATTTTGGGGGAGGGCATTTTTCTTCACACAATGGTGTGAAGCAACGAGAATACGGGACGGCTTGAGAAGCAGCCTCTGCAACCACCATTTTTTCAGGTCAGAATAACTGCGGTCACTTCTTCTTCAGCGCCGCATCAATGTCCTTCCAGAGGTCCTCGACGTGCTCGATGCCGACGGAGAAGCGGACGAGGCCGTCGGTGACGCCGGCGGCTTCGCGGGCGTCTTTGGGGATGGAGGCATGGGTCATGCTGGCGGGATGGGCGACGAGGCTTTCGATGCCGCCGAGGCTTTCCGCCTGGGTGAAGAGTCGCAGGCTGCGGATGAAGGCGAGGGTGTCGGCGTAGCTGAGGCCGAAATCGGCGAGGAGCATGCCGCCACCGGCGGTCATCTGCTTTTTGGCCAGCTTGTGCTGCGGATGGCTTTTCAGGAAGGGGTATTTGACGCTCTTGACGCCTTTGCGCCCTTCCAGGCGCTGGGCCAGTTCGAGGGCATTGGAGCAGTGGCGCTCCATGCGGATGGCCTCGGTTTTGGCACCGCGTGAGATGAGCCAGGTGTCAAAGGGGCTGGGCTGCAGGCCGATGGCCTTCTGCGCGAAGATCATCTTCTCCTGCCATTCATCGGAATTGGTGCAGACGGCACCGCCGAGGGCATCGCTGTGGCCGTTGGTGTACTTGGTGGTGCTGAGGAGGGAAAGATCAGCACCGAGATCCAGCGGCTGCTGCAGCATGCTGGAGGCAAAGGTGTTGTCCATGGCGACAATGCTGCCCGCCTTGTGCGCGGCTTCGCTGATGGTCTTGATGTCCAAGATTTTCAGCAGCGGATTGGTGGGTGATTCCAGCCACACCAGCGCGGGCTTGAGCCGTGTGATGAGATCGTAGTTCTCCGGATTGGCGAGGTTGGCGTATTTGATTTTGACGCCGAAACGCTTCAGCACCTTTTCGAAGATGCGGTAGGTGCAGCCGTAGATCTGCTGCTCGGAGAGGATGGTGTCGCCGGTCTTGAGGGAAAACAGGATGGCGGAGATGGCGCTGAGGCCGCTGGCGAAGGCGGTGCAGTGCTTCGCGTTCTCCAGGCTGGCGAGCGTGGTCTGGAGGTTGCGGAAGTTCGGATTGCCTGAGCGGGTGTAGTCGAAACCGTTGGGATTCCCGGTCTCAAACGTCGATGTCATGTAGATCGGCGGGATCACGGCGCCGGTCTCGCTGCGGTAGTCCTGGCCCACGTGAATGGCACGCGTTTCGAAGCGTGCGTCGGCGGGGATGGTTGGGTCGTCCTTCATGAGGTGATGTGTGACATGCAGATTTAGCTTTGCAAGGCCCCTGCGCGCATGCTTTATGAGTTAAACCTGTTCTTTCATGCCTGACTCCACTGCTCCTCGAAAATTCCGTCGCGTTCTGCTCAAACTCAGCGGTGAAGCGCTGAGAGAGCCTGGCAGCCATGACAATATTTCCCCGCCCATCGTCGAAGACATGGCGGCGCAGATCAAAGCAGCGCATCAAACCGGCCTCGAAATCGCCCTTGTCGTGGGTGGTGGCAACTTCTGGCGCGGTGTGACCGCCAGCAACAAAGGCATGGAGCGTGCCACGGCCGACTACATGGGCATGCTGGCCACGGTGATGAATTCGCTCGCGGTGCAAAGCATGCTGGAAGCGATGGACGTGCCTACGCGGGTTCAAAGCGCCATCAAGATGGACAATGTGGCCGAGCCCTTCATCCGCCGCAAAGCGATGCGCCATCTGGAGCTGGGCCGCGTGGTCATCTTCGCCGCCGGCACGGGCAATCCGTTTTTCTCCACCGACACAACCGCGGCTCTGCGTGCCAGCGAGATCAATGCCGAGATCGTGCTCAAGGCCACGAAGGTCGATGGCATCTACGATTCCGATCCCAACAAAAACCCGGACGCCGTCAAATTCGACCGCGTCAGCTTTCACGAGTGCCTGACGCGCCAGCTCAAGGTGATGGACTCGACCGCTTTCTCCCTGTGCATGGAGAACAACATGCCCATCGGCGTTTTCAGCATGAACGAACCTGACAACATCCGCCGCGCGCTCATCGGCGAATACATCGGTACGATGGTCGATGCGAAAGGCTGATCAAACTTCCAACCCGACACTGATATGGACCCTGAATTGACGATGATGGAGGCCGAAGAGGCCATGACGAAGGCGGTGGAGCACGCCATCCATGAATTTGCCACCGTGCGAACGGGCAAGGCCTCGCCGACGCTCGTGGAAAACATGGACATTCATGTGATGAGCTACGGCAGCCACATGAAGCTGAAGCAGCTGGCCATGATCACCACACCGGATGCCCGGCTGATCCGCATCGAGCCCTTTGATTCCTCCACGCTGCAGGACATTGATCGCGCGATCCGCGAGTCACGCCTCGGCTTGAACGGCAGCATTGAAGGCAAGGTGATCCGCCTGCCGATTCCCTCCCTCTCCACCGAACGCCGTGAGCAGATGGTGAAGATGTGCAAGACCCTGGGTGAAGACGCCCGCGTGCGGGTGCGCTCCGCTCGTCGTGACAGCCTTGAAACCATCAAGAAGGGTGAGAAGGAAGGCTTTATCACCGAGGATGATCTCCACCGCATGGAGAAGGAAATCCAGGTCATGACCGACAAGAAGATCGCCGAAATCGACCAGCATGTGGCTTCGAAAGAAAAAGAGATCATGACGGTTTGAGCCGAACTCGTATCTGATGTTCCCCGCCCGCGACTACCTCGACCTCACCCACACGAAGCACGGCATCCTGTTTCCGGATGACTCGCCCGTGTGGACGGCGTTGGCGCGGATTGAATCCTATCTGGACTTTCGGTTGCAGCGCGAAATCCGCGTCCAGGTGCCACCGGGGGCGTTCATCGGCGAGGATGTGTTCATCGACGAAGGCACGACCATCGAGCCCGGCGCGGTGATCAAAGGTCCGGCATGGATCGGCCGCAACTGCCAGATCCGTGCGGGCTGCTACATCCGCGAGAATGTGATCATCGGCGACGGCTGCGTGCTCGGGAACTCCTGCGAATTCAAGAATTGTGTGGTTTTCGACGGCTGTGAGATCCCGCATTACAACTATGTGGGAGACTCGATCCTCGGCCACAAAGCGCATCTGGCCGCTGGCGTGATCCTTTCCAATGTGCGGCTGGACCGCCTGGAAGTCACTGTGAAGACCGACACGGATGTCATTCCCACCGGGCTGCGAAAATTCGGAGCGGTCGTGGGCGATTACGCCGAAATCGGTTGCAACAGCGTGATCAGTCCTGGCAGCATCATCGGCCGCCGCAGCATCATCTATCCGCTGACGCATTTCAGTGGTCTGCTGGAGGCCGATCTCATGCTGAAGACGCGGCAGACGCAGCAGGTGGTCAAGCGTAGGCGTTAGCAGTGGGATTGAATACAATTGGGTTCGTGAGAGTCAGAGCAACATCCCATATTTATGAAATCGCCCTTTCGCCTGCTTCTCGTCGTTTCAGCCGTTTTGTCGCTGGCGAGCTGTGACAAACCCCTGCCGCCTGCGGCTGCCGCACCCGTGACGGCAGAAACAGACAACCAGCTTGCTGAGGCGCGCGATGCCTTGCAGCGCCAGGCATTGGAGATAGAAACCAAGACGGCCTTGATGGACAAGCAGCTGGCAGAGATGGCTCAGTCCCTCAAGGAGCGTGACAATGCCGAACTGCGTGACTCATTGGACGCTCTGAAGCGGCAGAATGACGAGCTGCGTGTGCAGGCGGATGCCGCGCGGCAGCAGAGCAATGCCATCACCCAGCGCATCGTCGTCACGCCCCCGCCAAATGTGGTGCCGCAGCCCATGGCGCTGCCTGATTACTCGTTGTTCTATGACCGTCTTGAGCCGTATGGCCGCTGGTTTGAGGTGAATGGCTACGGCTACTGCTGGCGGCCCACCATCACCGTGGCGGGCTGGCGGCCTTATGTGGATGGCTGCTGGGTCTGGTCATCGCTCGGTTGGGCGTGGCAGTCGAACGAGCCCTTTGGCTGGGCCACGTATCATTACGGGCGCTGGGTGAATCTGGCGCGTTACGGCTGGATCTGGGTGCCGGGCAGCGAGTGGGCTCCTGCGTGGGTCGCGTGGCGTCAAAGCCGGGATTGCGTGGGCTGGGCTCCGTTGCCGCCGGAGACAGGCGTGTTCAGCGGTGCGTATCGTGACTGTGACTCACGCTACGGCCTCGGCCCCACCAGCTACACTTTCATCAACACGACCCAGTTTGTGAGCCCGACCTACATCAACATCTATGCGCCCGTGACGCGGCAGACCACGATCTTCCAGCACAGCGTGAACGTGACGCAGATCGTGCCCAGCCGCAGCCAGGGGCATGCGTTTGTCCATCAAGGTGGGCCGCCCCGTGGCCAGATGGAGCAGGCCTGTGGTCAGCCGGTGCCTCAGCGGCAGGTGCAATCCATGCACGCCGACCAGATGCCGACGCGCCCGCAGCATCATGGGCGCAGAGATGCGGATGCACCTGTGGCCATGGTTGAACTTCCCGCCGTGGCTCCCGGTGCCCATATGAGGCGCCCCGAAATCAAAGAGCGTATCCAAAAGCCGGTTTTGATGGGTGGATTTGAAGGCGTGCCACAGCAGGCGGCCAGGGAGATTCGCGAGAACATCGCCCAAGAGAAAAAAACGGCGGTGGTGCAACAACAGCCCCCGATGCGCGGGCACATGCAGCATGCCCCTGGCCGGCGTCCGGTCGAGCCACCGACTGTCGTCAATGCTCCGCCAGCAGTGCCGAACGTTCTGCCGCCGGAAACCGTGAGGCCTGCCAGCGCTCCTGAAAAACCTGCAATGGCTCCAGCAATAGCGCCGGTGGAGACGGCGGCGGTGCAAGAGCAGCCGGGGCAGGGGAGCATGCCACAAGGATCTCGTCGGCATTCACCTGAAGGACGGCCTGCGACGAACTCTCCAGCCCAGGAAACCGTGCGTCCTGCTGTCGCGGTAGAACCTGGCGCAGACGCGGCGAGAGAGCCTAGGCGGCGTGGCCAGCCCGGCATGGGGGTCCCACAGGCACCGAATGTGCCGCCTGAGAGCAAGGTGGTGGAAAACAGCGCTCCTGCCGCAGCGCCATCCACACCCTCCGTGATGCCTGCCGTGGTGGAGAACAAGGCTCCTGAACCTTCGGCTGCCCCAGTGGCGCCTGTTGTTGAGCCAGAACGGACCGCCGCACCAGCCGTCATGCCGCAGCCGCCTGCAGAACCCAGTGTTTCACAGCAACCAGTAGCTGCCGAATCTGAAAGAACGCGCATGCATGCTGGCCGGGAACAGGCCCAAGCCGCCGCCATGGAGCAGCGCCAGCAGCAGGAGATGCAAGAACGTGGGCAGGCAGAGAAAAGAGCCGCTGAACAAGCCGCCGCGAATGCCGAAGCGGAAAAGAGCCGCATGCAGGCCACCGCTGCGCAGCAGGAGGTGCTGGCGGCCCAGCAGCAGCGCATGGCCGCCGATCAAGCCGCCGCCGAGACAGAAAAAGCGCGCCAGCAGGCCGCTGCGACTGCCGCCCAGCAGCAACAGGAGATGGCAGCGCAGCAACAGCGTGCCACGGCTGAACGCATGGCTTCCGAACAGGCCGCTGCCGCAGAAGCAGAACGGGTTCGCCAGCAGACTGAAGCCGCAGCCATGCAGCAGCGACAGCAGGAGGAAGCCACCCGCCGTGCCGCTGAGGAGCAGCAAATGAAGGCGCAGCAAGAAACCGAACGCCGCACTCAAGAAATGGCGGCCCAACGCCAGGCCGAAGAACAGTCCCGACGCCAGCAGGAGGCGGAAATGCAGCGTGTGCAGGAGCAGGCCCGCCGTGTGGCTGAAGAACAGCAGATGCGCGCCCAGCAGGAGGCTGCACAACGGGCGCAAGAAATGGCCCAGCGTCAGGCCGAAGAGCAGGCTCGTCGTCAGCAGGAGGCGGAAATGCAGCGTGTTCAGGAACAGGCCCGCCGTGCGGCTGAAGAGCAGCAGATGCGCGCCCAGCAGGAGGCCGCACAACGGGCGCAAGAAATGGCCCAGCGTCAGGCGGAAGAACAGGCCCGGCGTGCCCAAGAGATGGCTCAGCGTCAGGCAGAGGAGCAGGCGCGTCGTGCTCAGGAAGAAGCTCAGCGCGCTGCTGCGGAGGCCGCGCAGAGGGCTGCTGCCGAAGCTGCGCGCAATCAGCCGCAGCCTGCTCCCGGATCGTGATCCGATGCGATGATGCGCCTTGCCCGTCACAGTTCCTGATTGTCATGCGGCAGGCAGGCACGGTAGAATTTTGGAATGCGCTGGCTGCTGCCCCTTTTCCTGATCTGCGGTTCGTGGGCAGTGCATGCGGATGAGGTCGTCCGGGTCACCTGGAAGACTACGCACGCGGCAGCGCCGCCTCAGTTCAGCCGTCCGACGGCTGATTTCCTGCCGATGTTTCGGCTGGCGCTGACCACGCTGCCAGAGTCTGCGATCGTCGCCCTGGCTCTGTCACAACCAGCGATGCTTGGACTGACGCCTGCGCAGGCTGCCATGATGCGTCCTTTGGTGGCGGAGCGTTATGCATTGATCGCCAAATCACCGGCGTACTCCGTTGTGGCTTCGGCACTGCCGTATTGTTTTGCGGAAAAACGTCCGCAGGAAGGGCTGGCGCTGGTCCATGTGCCCACGGGTGCGGATGCGCGGACGCCGGTGCTGCTGTTTCTGCACGGTTATGGCGGCAGTTTTCTCTGGTATCAGCAATTGCTGGCCGAACATTTTACTTCTCACATCATCATCTGCCCGGCCTACGGCATCAATACCTCCACCATTTCCAGCGAGTATGTGCAGGAATGCGTGCAAGCCGTGGGAAAACGTCTGGGGCGACCGGTGCGAAAGCCGGTTTTGGTGGGACTGTCAGCGGGAGGTTTTGGTGCCTGTGATGTGTACACAAAGCACCCGGAACGCTTTGACCGCCTGATCTGCATGGCGGCTTATCCGCCTGAGAACCTGCTGCTGAAATTTCCGCGTGATGCGAGGGCTGCCTTCATCGCCGGGGGCAGCGAGTACTTTGTGAAGTCGGGTGATTTTGCCCGACGCATTGCGAAAGTGCGACAAATGGCACCAACCACGCAGGAATTCACCGTGCCGCAGGCGGATCACTTCTTCCTGCTCAGCCACACGACGCTGACGATGGCCAAGCTGCGCGAGTGGATGCCCCTCCCCTAATTCACACCCGCAGCATATCTTTCACGACCTGCCAGTAGAGGAAGATGCAGCCGCGCCAGGAATAGCGGAATTCGCCGTTGCCGGTGGGTTCGATGACGCCGGCGGTGATGTTGTGGTCAATGAGCACGCTCATGTCGCGTTCAATATAGGCGTGGAGATACTCAGTGTCCTGCAGCGCCAGGTCTTCGGAGCGGATGCCTTCGGCGTGGAGAAAGTTTTCATGGCGCTCCAGCAGGTCTGAGAAGGAGCCTGCATGGGTGAAGCGGTTCAGGCGCTGCTTGGGGGAGTGCTTCATCGTGGCGGCGAAGGGGTAGTTCGTCGTGGTGAAGGTGACTCCGCTGGTGGTGCGTGAAGTGAGGCTGACGTAGGAAAAGCCAAAATCTCCCTGCTGCGCCAGCGCAATGGCGGCCTGCATGCGTTTTTCCGCATGGTAGAAGAGCCGCATGAAGTAGTCCGTCTGGCTGAACTTCCAGCCGGTGTCGCCGACTTCGGTGAATCCGTCATCATCCGCCTCGCTGCTGAGCTCGGAGAGTTCAGGGAAGACCTCGCGGGAAGGGGGGAAGCGGTGTTTGACCTCGCTTTTGATGGGGAAGCGCAGCCGCCGTACGCGGAAGACGATTTCCATCCATGGCAGCATGAACCAGGCGCCGACAAAGATGGCGCCACCGATGTGCGAGTAGGTCAGGTAGTAGCCGCCGAGATAGGAGGCGCCCAGCAACGCCAGCCAGCCCAGCTTCTGAATGAAGCGGTTGTTGAAGGAGCGGCAGGCGATGGCAAAAACGATGACTGCCGCAACATACAGAATCTGCTGGAGTGTGGTTTCCATGAGGCCGCTGATTTTGAAGCGAAGGTGAAACTAAAGGATGAGGTGAGACAAAGCAACCCTGCATCCGTTCGTCCTAAGCGCCTGAAAACGAAGAGGCCGGACGCACTCCCGATGCATCCGGCCTCCCACTCAACCTTAACCAAAAAAATGAGCGCTTAGAAATTGACCTGGGCCTGCAGGCCGAGGTAGTCGTAATTCACATTGTTGTAGGGAGCCACGTTCGTGTTGGTGCGCATGCCGTGCATGTACATGGCCGTGAGTTCCAGCTCCGGGTAGGGGATGAAGCGGAAACCAATGCCCACTTCGTTGACCTTGTCCTTGGGAGCGTTGGCGGCAAATTTACGGCCACCATTGTAGCTCTGCCAGCGGGCGAAAGGAATGATTTCGCGCTGGTTGGCAAACACGTGGCGGTAATTCGCCTGCACATAGCCGCCGCTCAGACTGGCGGAGGTGATGGTACGCATGTCATTGGAAAGCTGCGGGCCTTTGCCCCAGTTCCATTCGGTTTCGATGCCGAACGGCTGAGGGTACAAGATGGCGGAAATGCCGACGCGTGCATCGGTGAAGCCACGGTTGGCTCCGTTCCCATTGGCAGGTGTGCCCACGCCGGGAATGTTCGCCGTGGTGGTGTTGAATTTCCCAGCATAGCCCTGGACACTTAGCTCGAGGAATTGACCGTTGTCGAACTCGAAGGGATAGGTGGCACGGGCCGCCCAATGCGGCTGTCCGTTCGTGTCCGGCTTGTTGATGCCTTGGCCGGAAAAAGCACCAAAGGCGATCATGCCATAGTCACCCGAACCGCGCAGCCCCATCTTGACGAGGTTTTTGAAGCGTTCGCGGATCTCATAAGGGGCATACATGTAGTAGACGCCAAAGTCACGCTCACTTTCCACCGCCGTGCTGAGGGCTTCAGGGCGCTCCAAGGCGAGCCGATTCTGGGATGATTGCAAGATGGAATGGCCATAGGGGACTTTGGACAGACCCAGGCGAACGCGATGTTCACGGGCTGGATCGAGGGAGACGTCGGCGTAGTAGTCGCGTGCCTGCACACCGCCATTGCCATTGACGCCGCCAAACAAGTCAGCCTGGAAATAGAGGTAGACGTGGTTGGTCAGGTCACCACTGAAGGCCAGACGGCCGCGGCGGATACCGATGCTCGACTGGTCATTGGCAAACGAGTCATTCTGAACATGCAGCTGACCGCCATCTTCGTACATCACGGAATCCGCACGCACCTGCAGGTAGCCCTTCATTTTCAGGCGCTCGTACCATTTGTCGGCCAACAGGGTGTCGAGCTCTGCTGCAGACATGGTTGAGGGGGAGGTGTTGTCGGTGATCTTGGAGATGTCCTCAATCTGCCCACGGGTCGTGGAAATGACGTTTTCGAGATCGCCCACCTTGCTCTCGGTCTGGGAGAGGCGTTTTTCCAGCGTGGTACCGCCAGCGCGATTCAAGGCATTTTCAAGATTGCCCACCTTGTTTTCGGTCTGAGCCAGACGCTTTTCCAGAGCGGAGGTGTTTGTCGTTGGTCCGGCTGCAGGAGCCGAAGCTGTTGGCACCGGAGCGGCTGCCACTGCGGCTTTGTCCCGCTCCTTGTCCTCTTCGCGGGAGGCGGCGACCAGCAGGTCATACTCCTCCTGGCTCAAGGTGCCTTTGGCCTTCATGATGGAGAAGAGCTTTTCCATTGCCGGGCCGGCGGCAACTGGCAAGGATGGGGGCAGGGCGATGACCACGGAGGCGATAGCCGCCAGGACGCGGGAAATGCGGGAATGTTTGATGCGCATGTTTGAGGTGTGTCAGGTGAGTTGAAGAAGCCTTCCGGGGGATGTGGCATCTCCCGGGAAACGAATGTCACATGACTGTAACCGGAATCCCCTGCGAGATCCTTAATGTGACGCTTTCGTCACGAACTAGAGTTATTCACATGGCAATTGGCTCTTGAGAGGAGGCGGATGGCTCGATATTCTGTTTGTGACGCTTTCGTCACAGTGTGCATTTTGACCACTTGCCCCCTTCCGCCAATATCCGCCCCGTCACCCGCGAACTGCCGGCGGACAAGCTTATCGTCCTAATCTATCCTACAACCCTCATGAAGATCGCCTTCCTTACCCTTGTCACCACCCTGACTGCAGCGCTTTCGCTTCAGGCTCAGACCACCCTGCGCATCCGCGGATCCGACACGCTCGGCGCCAAGCTCGTCCCGCAGCTGGCGGAATCCTTCAAGAAGCAGGGCGGCAAAGTCAGCTTTGACATTGCGGCAGAAGGTTCCTCCACGGCTTTCACGAATCTTGCCTCCGGCACGGCGGAAGTGGGCATGTCCAGCCGCAAGGTGAAGGCGGACGAGCGTACGCTTTGCCGCAGCAAGGGCGTGACCCTCACGGAATACGAAGTCGCCTGGGACATGATCTCCGTCGTGGTGAACAAGAACAACCCCGTGTCCGATCTCTCCAAAAAACAGCTGCTGCAGATCTTTGCCGGTGACATCAAGGACTGGAGCGAAGTCGGTGGCACCCCCGGCCCCATCTCGGTTTACACCCGCAACACTTCTTCGGGCACTTACAAAGATTTCATCGGTCTGGCCATGAAAGGCCGTGAGTATGGCAAAAACAGCCAGAAGATGGCTGGGAATGAGCAGATTGCCGCTGAGGTGGGCTCCAATCCGAACGGCATCGGTTATGTCGGCTACGCTTATTCGGGTGCGAAGGGCATCAAGGTGGTCTCCATCGCAGGCGCCTTCCCCAGCCCTGCGGCGGTGAAGTCCTACCCGCTGTCCCGCCCGACTTTCTTGTACACCAGCGGCGAGCCAACCGGCACCACCAAGGCCTTCATCGACTTCTGCCTCAGCCCTGCGGGCGACGCCATTGTCAACAAAGCGGGCTTTGTCCCACTTAGCATTGCGAAATAACTGTTGATTGACCGATTGAAAAGTCCGGCGGAAGAGACGTGTCTCGACCGCCGGATTTGTTTTCAATTCCGGTGCATTCTTCCCTCATAGCCGCATGAACAGCCTCCCGACGCCCAGCAGACCGCCGCTGCGCAGCGTGCTGCTCAGGAGTCGCAAGCACACCATTCTTGGGGTTGATCCCCAGAAGCTGATCAAATATTTCTTCGGCAGCAATGCCAGCGTGGCCATCATCGTGCTGGTGCTGATCATGGTGTTCCTGCTGCGTGAGGGCATCGATTTTCTGCCTACCTACCAGCGGGAGCTGCAAACCTATCGCCGTGCGGGCCTCGAGTTTTGTGACATCATCGACCAGCCGTTGCAGCGGAATCAGGCGCTTTCCAGCAGTCTGCGGCAGGCGGTCAGTGCTTCCTTGGAAACGCTGAGCAAGCCTGCGCGTGACCGCCGTGATGCGGCCTTTTTACTCAAGCGGCAGGTGGAGGACAAGACCGCCCGGCAGCGCGATTCGCTCACACAGGCGCTGGAAAAGACGCCTCCCGCACCGGAGCAGATCGAGGTTTTTCGCCGTGAACTGGCTGAGGCGTCCGCTTCTGCTGCGAAAGCGCTGGAGTATCCAGCTGTTTTCAGTGCCGCAGAACGCGAGCAATCGCAGCGTGAATTCTCTGCGCTCACGCCCGAAGTCACTGATCTGCCGCCGCTGGTGCAGGCGCTTGTGGCAGAGTTCAGCACCAAAGACCGCGAAGCACGCACGAAATTTGCTGCGCTTGTGACGGCGCAGGAGGAATTTGAGGAAGCCACGGAGCCGCTTCAAGAAGTGGTGGACGAGCTCAAGGCGAAAGCTTTGGAGACGAAGGAGAAAGCCGTGGAGTTTGAGGTGCTGGAAACCAACCGCCTGCGTCTTCTTGAAGCTGCCGCCACGGAAACCGATGCAAAAGAGAAAGCCAGTCTGACCAAGGAGGCGGAGGAATCCGTGTCTGAAGCCGTCAATCTGGAGGAGAGCATCAAGGAAATCACCTCACGCGCCGCCGAACTGCGTGAACAGGTCGAAAAATATGCCGTGGTCATTGAAAAGGCCGCTGCTGATCTGCCCAAAGACGCGGGCACCGGAGCCGCCCGCACGCTGGTCAACGATGTGCGTGAAGGGATTCCTGCGCATGCTCATGAAATGCGGGCCGCGGCTGGAAAGCTTGAAGGCTGGAGCTGGGACAAACCCGTTTCCATATTCAGCGTCATTGGCGCCTTCTTCTTCGGCACCCAATGGATCACGAACAGCTCCTGGCAGGATTTCTTTGGCTTTGTACCGCTGCTGACCGGTTCTCTCGTCATTGCCGCCATTGCTATTTTGATCGCCACGCCGGTTAGTGTGGTGGCCGCCATTTATACCAACCAGTTTGCCAGTGAACGGGAGAAGGAGCTGATCAAGCCGGTGATCGAGTTCATTCAGGCCATTCCTTCGGTCGTGCTGGGTTTCATCGGCATCTCGCTGGTGGGGAATTTGATCAAGGACGTGAGTGAATGGAGCTGGCTGCAATGGGTGCCCGGCTTCCCGATTCAGGAACGGCTCAACATGTTCAATGCGGGCTGCCTGCTCGCCTTCATGGCCGTGCCCACCATGTTCAGTCTCTCGGAAGATGCGCTGAACAACGTGCCGCGTGCTTACATTGATGCGTCTGACGCACTCGGAGCCACCAAGCTGCAAACTGTCTTCCGCGTCATCGTGCCGGCTGGCATCTCCGGCATTCTCTCGGCCATTTTGCTGGGGCTGGGTCGTGTTGTGGGTGAGACGATGGTGGTGCTGCTCGTCGCGGGCAACCGCATCGCCATTCCCGACTTCAGCGCCGGACCCGGCGTTATTTTTCATCCGGCACACACGCTGACCGGCATCATCGCGCAGGAACTTGGCGAGGTGTCGCGTGGCAGCTCGCACTGGCAGGCGCTGTTCATGGTCGGCATCGTGCTGTTTGCCATCTCGCTGCTGGTCAACTGGTGCGCCCGCGCCGTGGCCCGCCGCTTTGAACCCCACAAGGCATGACCCCTGTCCCCACCAACGACAATCCTTTCGCCGGCGACAACTCCGGCATTCAGCAGCGCGAGACCGCTGCGCGCTGGGCCTTGCGCATCGGCAGCTACATCGTGGTCATCATCACGCTGGCGATCATGCTGCACATTTTCGTCAAAGGCGCGCCGGTGGTGTTCCAGTCGAAGTGGCCGTTTGTGAACACGCAGTTTCTCACCGAACTGCCCGCCACGCTGCACGTGATCGAAGACCAGCAGGGCAATCACATTGAAACCGATGTGAACGGCGCCGACGCAGTTAAAAAGAAGCTGGGTGACAACTTCCGTGCGGAAAAAACCATCTCCTACTCCGGTGGCGGTATCTTGGGGCCGATCGTGGGCACGGCGTTGCTCGTGGTTGTCAGCGTGGGTGTGGCGCTCTTCCTCGGCGTCGCTTGTGCGATCTACCTCAGTGAATATGCCAAACACGGCAAGTTCCTCGAAATGGTTCGGCTGGCGATCTTGAATCTCGCGGGTGTGCCCTCGGTCGTGTTCGGTTTGTTTGGTCTGGGAGCGTTCGTTTTGACCGCACCGACGTTTGTCGATGTGCCGGCAGATCGTTCCGTGTTTTCCATTCCGCTCGGCTTCACCACGTTGAGCTTTGAAGGCTGGGACACTTGTGTGCTGTCCGGCGGTTTCACGCTGGCCTTTGTCATTCTGCCCGTCATCATCACTGCGAGCGAGCAATGCCTGCAGGCGGTGCCGCAGGGCTTTCGTGAGACGAGCATGGCACTGGGTGCCACGCGCTGGCAGACCATCCGCTACAGTGTGCTGCCCTTTGCCACTCCCGGCATTCTGACCTCCAGCATCCTCGGCATCGCCCGTGCGGCCGGTGAAACGGCTCCGATCATGTTCACCGCTGCGCTGGCTTTCAAGGACAAGCTGCCCTGGCAGAAGGACCTGCCGCCGCTGCCCGCCGATGCATCGATCTTTGCGCACTGGGAGCAGAGTGTGGCGCGCTTCTTCGGCATCTTCACCGAGTCCGTGCAGGCCCTGCCGTATCACATCTACACGCTTGCCGCCAAGATCCCGCAGAACGAGTACGCGGAGCGTGCGCAGTACGGGTCTGTTTTCGTTTTCCTCGTTCTGGTCGCCTCACTGGCCGCCAGCTCCGTGATGCTGCGCAAACGTCTGCGCGCCAAGTATCGCTGGTAATTGCTTCTCTTTTCATGTCTGCCGATCCCACCGCCCAGTCCACACCGCCACCTGTCGTCCAGGTGCGTGACATGGATTTTTGCTACGGTACCAGCAAGGCGCTGTTCGACATCAATCTGAAGGTCGAATACCACCGCGTCACCGCGCTCATCGGGCCTTCGGGCTGCGGCAAAAGCACGCTGCTGCGCTGCATCAACCGCATGAACGACCGCGTGCCCAGCGCCCGTGTGACGAAGGGTGAAGTGCTCGTCAAAGGCAAGAACATCCACGATGCCGATGTCGATCTCACGCAGTTGCGCAAGCAGGTCGGCATGGTGTTCCAGAAGTCGAACCCCTTTCCCAAAAGCATCTACGAAAACGTGGCTTACGGCCTGCGCATCCACGGTGAGAAAAACAAAAGCGTGCTCGATGAAGCCGTCGAACGCTCGCTGACGCATGCCGCGCTGTGGGAGGAGCTCAAGGACCGTCTCCATGCTAATGCTCTCGCTCTCTCCGGCGGCCAGCAGCAGCGGTTGTGCATCGCCCGTGCCATCGCCACGGTGCCGGACGTGCTGCTAATGGACGAGCCCTGCTCCGCGCTTGATCCTATCTCGACGCTCAAAATTGAAGAGCTGATGCACCAGCTTGCCCACGAATTCACGGTGATCATCGTCACCCACAACATGCAGCAGGCCGTGCGTGTCTCGGACTACACGGCCTTCCTCCACCTCGGCAAGCTGGTTGAGTTTGCCCCCACGGAGGAGCTCTTCACCAATCCGCGCGAAAAGCTCACCGAGTCTTATTTGCGCGGCACTTTCAGTTAAAAAATGGCCGCCGAAACTCCAGCTCCCACTGCCGCAGAGCCGCTCATTCAGGTGGAGAAGTTCAACTATGCCTATGGTGACAACCAGGTGCTCTTTGACGTCGATCTCAACATGCGCAGCGAGGATGTGACGGCCCTCATCGGACCGTCCGGTTGTGGCAAGAGCACCCTGCTGCGTTCCATCAACCGTATCAACGACCTCGTGGACTCCGCCCGCGTCGTCAGTGGCAAGATCAAGATCGACGGCGTTGATCTCTATGCGCCTGAGGTCGATGTGATCAGCCTGCGCCGGAACGTGGGCATGGTCTTCCAGAAGTACAATCCCTTCCCGCGCTCCATCTTTGAAAATGCCGTTTACGGACTGCGTGTCGCCGGGATCAAAGACCGCCACGATCTCGAAGAAGCCGCCGAACGCAGCCTGCGCTCCGCCGCCTTGTGGGATGAGGTGAAGGACCGCCTCCATGAAGTGGCCACCGGTCTTTCCGGCGGCCAGCAGCAACGTTTGTGCATTGCCCGCGCCATCGCCCTGCAGCCGCGCATTCTGCTGATGGATGAACCCTGCGCCGCGCTCGATCCCATCGCCACCGCCCGCATCGAGGAACTGATCCATCAACTGCGCGGCCAGTACACGTTTGTCATCGTCACGCACAACATGGAGCAGGCGAAGCGCATCGCCGACCGCACCGCGTTCTTCTACAAAGGGCGTCTGATCGAGGAGGATGAAACGATGAACATCTTCAATCACCCGCGCGATCCGCAGACTGAGGCCTACATCACGGGCCGGCTGACCTAAAGAGGCAGGCTCTGCGGCAGGCCCGCATACCCCGAAGTTGAAAATATTGTTTCTTGCAGCACTGTGGTGGCGCATGAAACTCCGTCCCTTCGCCTTGTTCCTACTCACAGCCAGCGTTGTCCACGCCGGCGTGGAGGTGGACATCGACAAATTCGGCGAGAGTCTTGGCGGGTGGACGAAGGAGAAAAAGAAGGCAGCCGAGTACAAATTCTCCGAGGTCGATTTCCGCACCTACAAGCCCGAGGTCACCACCGCGCCTGATGGCGGCGTTTTCATCTCCGTGCGAGTGGACCACCTTCGCGGCATGTTCTCTTCCGATGACCATGCCAGCATCGAGATGAGCTTTGCGCCAGACGGCACCCTCCTTTCCTCCCAGGCTGCCATTTCCATTCAGGCGCGCCGCATCAGCAGTGACATGTTTCGTAGCGGCGGCAGTTCCGCCGCCAAGGCTGCTGGCGAACTCGCTGGCGGCACTGTGGAAAAAGCCGCCAAGCTCAGTAGCAACGTCTTCGCCAGCCTCGCCGGCAAGCTCCTGCGGGAAAACGTCACCGAGCCGGGCCGCATCGCCTACCCCTCCGCGTTGCGCCACAATTACAATCTCCTGTACCAATGCGTGAAATTCGTCAAGGACCCGCCCAAGGCCCTCGTCGTGGAAGGGGATCCTCTTCGCCCCAAACCTCCAGAGCCCAAAGGCGCTCCTGAAGGCATGTTCAACGTGAACACCTTTGGCGAGGCCCCCAAGGAAGGGGACAAAAAAGAAGAGAAGAAGGAAGAGGCCAAGAAGGAAGCCGAGACCGCCAAACCATGAGCCGGAGGCAGTTGCTCATTGATGTCGGCAATGGTCGCACCAAGTTTGGTCTAGCCACGAGTGAGGCGATTCTCGAACGCCGGGAGCATGCCACGCGTGAGCTTTCGCCTGATGCCGTGCGTGCGGTCACGCAGGGCTGGCAGTTTGAAAGCGCGGTCATTTGCAGTGTCGTGCCAAAGGCGGTGCCTGCGTTTCGTGAAGTGTTGGGCGACCAGCTCATCGAACTACGGTATGACACGCCCATGGGCATCGGCATTCGCTACCCGAAGCCCGAGAGCATCGGCCCAGACCGTCTGGCAAATGCCGTCGCACTGGCACACATGCATGGCGCACCCGGCATCGTGATCGACTTCGGCACGGCGGTGACCTTCGACATCCTCTCCGCAGACAAGTTTTACATCGGTGGTGTGATCGCGCCGGGACTGCGGCTGATGACGGATTACCTGCATGAACGCACCGCCTTGCTGCCTCGGGTTGACCTTCGTGAGCCTGCCAGTGCCATCGGCCAGTCCACGGAGGGGGCCATCCTCGCCGGAGCTGCCATTGGCTATCGCGGCATGGTCAAAGGCATCCTGGAGGCGTTGAAAAAAGAGCTCGGGGGGCAGAAGGTCAGCATCGTTGCCACGGGGGGGGACGCGGAATGGATCATTTCCGGCATGGGCGAAGACATCTTCACGGACCCTGATTTGACCTTGCACGGACTGCGTTTGGTGGGCAATCTCCGCGCCCCGCTTTGAGGCGGGACGCGTTATGGCTGAAACAGACAAAACTTCCATCGGCATCGACTTCGGCGGCACCTCCGTGAAACTCGGTGTGTGCCGTGGCGATGAACTTCTCGTCACTGACGAGCCCATCCCCACCACGCAGTTCCATGGGCCTGCCGCACTCATTGGGGAGATGGCCGCACGCGTCGCGAAGCTGCAAAAATCGTATCCCGCCATCTGCGCCATCGGTGTCGGCGTTCCCGGCCTGGTGGATTTTGATCACGGTTTTGTGCATGAGCTGACGAACGTCCCCGGCTGGAAGCATGTGCCGCTCAAGACCATCCTCAGCGAAAAGACCGGTTTGCCCGTGCTGGTGGAAAATGATGCGAATGCGATGACCTATGCGGAGTTCCGACATGGGGCGGCACGCGGTCTGAAAAACGTCATTGGTCTCACGATGGGCACCGGCATTGGCGGTGGTCTGGTGCTGGATGGCAAGATGTTCCGCGGCAGCGGCTTCGTGGCGGGAGAGATCGGCCAGATGAGCATTGATTACAACGGCAAGGCCGGTCATTACGGCAATCTGGGTGCGCTGGAAAAGTACACCGGCAACCAGCAGATCGCCGAGCATGCCGTGCTGCGCTACTCTGAGGCGGGCATCGAGAAGGACATCGCCGACTGCACGCCCAAAAAGATCGCTGACGCAGCGCAGGCGGGAGATGACATTGCTCGCCAGATCTGGGGCGAAGTGGCCGACTGGCTCGGCACCGCGATCTCCAGCATCGCGTGGCTGCTCAATCCCGATGCCTTCGTGATCGGTGGCGGTGTGGCCCAGGCAGGAGACCTGATCTTCACGCCGCTCAAAAACAAGGTGCAGAGCATGCTCAGCACCGTGGTCTGGGAGCGCCTGCAGATCCTGCCCGCACGCTTCAGCAACGAGGCCGGCATCATTGGCAATGCCGCGCTGGCGGCGGATGCGGTGTAATGTAAGCCCTGTTCCTGTGGAACAGGGCTTTCTTGTTACACAGCAACAAGGCTACTTTTTCTTCGGCTTTGGCTCCCAATCCTCCACCTTGATGATGGCTTCCAAATCCTTCTTGGCGTCAATGTCTTCCGGCAGGATTTTGAACTTGGTCAGGTAACGCAGCGCCTTGGCCACCTGCAGGATCTCGTTCTTCTTGGTGTCGATCTTGTCGGCGGGCACCTCTTTCATTGCGCTGGCGAAATCACGCACGGTGGCGACGGCAAACTCACGGGCTTCGGCATTGTCCGCATAGCAGAGGGATTCAAAGTAGTGCAGCATCTTCTCGATGCCTGCGAGCTTGGCGGCAGATTCGCGGATGTTTTTGGCGATCTCCGCGCGCTTGGCCGTGGTGGCGGCTTCGGTCATGTGGCTGGTCTCACCGCCGTCGATGGCGCGCTTGGGCAGGGGGCGGTACCAGATGTTGCGATAGCGCACCGGATTGCCGTGGTCCTGCAGCTTGAGGGGGCCTTGATCAGGGAAGGCTTTCGGGGACGAGCGGCGCATGTGGCCGCCGCCGCCTTCAAGCGGCGTGTGGTCCTGGGTGAGCACGCCGTTCACGAAAACGGTGATGTAGCCGGGATCGAGTTCCTTGCCGTCTTTGAAGATGGGGCGGCGGAAGACGATGTCATAGGTCTGCCATTCACCGGGAGCACGCAGCGGATTCGCCATCGGCGGATTAATGCCGTAGATGGAAGAAGCCATGCCATCGGGGTAGCTGGGGTTGTTGTAATTATCCAGCACCTGCACTTCGACCTGGCCCATGAGGAAGACGCCGCTGTTGCCACGGCCCTGGCTGTTGCCCTCGACCTTGGAAGGGGCGCTCCATTCGATGTGGAGCTGGCAGTCGGAGAATTCTTCCTTCGTGCGGACATAGCCGCTGCCCGGCACGCATTGCAGCACACCGTCTTTGACTTCCCACTTCGTGGGCTCGGCAGGTGTTTTGTCGGCCTGCCATTTTTCGATTTCCTCCGGCTTGCCGCCGAAGAGAATGACCGCATCCGATGGCGGCGTGCCCGGCTTTTCCTGAGAGCTGAACGTGCCCGGCTCCACGCGCACGGGCTGCGGACGGTTCATGTCATGAATGGCCCATGGATGCGTCGCATCCGGCGGATCGCCGTAGAACGCGCCATCAGCGAGCGCAGCGGTGGTGAGCAGAGACAGTGCGAGAGTTTGAAGCGTGGGTCGGTTCATGGTGGTGGAGAGAGGTAGATGGGAAGGCGCTTGGAGCAATGAGGATTCGCACGCTCACTTCACCCAGATCTCACGTTCGGTGGCGTCGATCTCGGCCTCCCAGGCTTTGAGTTTCGCTTTGAGGCCGGCGAGGATGTCGGGGTGCTGGTAGCCGAGATCGGTGCGTTCGCCGATGTCGGTGTCGAGGTTGAAGAGCAGGTCCATGGAGTTGCCGTCGTTGATGTATTTCCAAGGCCCCTGGCGGATGGCGCGCTGCTTGCGGTTGGAGCGGTCGATGCGCCAGAAGAAGGTGCGCTCCACGGGTTTGGCCTCGCCGGTGATGAGCGGCAGCAGGTTGATGCCATCGAGCGGCTTGGAGGCTGGCTCGGTGACTCCGGCGACGGCGAGGAAGGTGGCATGCAGATCCATGGTAATCGCCATTTGCGAGGTGACCTTGCCCTTTGGCAGTTTTCCCGGCCAGCGCATCAGACAGGGCACGCGGATACCCCCCTCCCACACGGTGGCCTTGTGATGGAACAGTGGCAGGTTCCGGCTGAAGCGTTCTCCGCCGTTATCGCTGGAGAAAACGACGAGCGTGTTATCAGCGAGACCGTGTTTTTCGAGTTCGGCCAGGATCATGCCGACGCCCAAGTCCATGCGTTCGACCATGGCCTTGTAGATCGCGCGGCTGCCTTTGAGCATGCTTTCCTTGGTGACCATGGGGGTCTCAGGCGCATCGGGTGCTTCAAACGGCGAGTGCACGGCAAGATGTGGGACATACATGAAAAACGGCGCCGACTTGTGGTCGCGGATGAACTTCACGGCGCGTTCGTTGACAAGGTCGGTGAAGTAGCCGTTGCGTTTCACCGGCTCCAGGCCGTCGCGCAGGGCATAAGTGCCATCGTAGTAGGTGTGCTTGTAGTAGTCAGCGTGGCCCAGGAGTTCGCCGAAGTATTCGTCGAAGCCGCGCTTGGTGGGGTTGTACTCGTCTTTGTAGCCGAGGTGCCATTTGCCAAAAGCGCCAGTGGCATAGTTCGCGGTCTTGAGCCGTTGGGCGATGGTGGTCTCTCCCAAAGGCAGGCCGAGTCCGTGGATGTCCGGCTCTGGTACCCATGCGTCCTTTACGCGACGGAACTGCTCGACCTGATAACCAAAGGCGAACTCAATGCCACAGCGCTGCTGCCAGCGCCCAGTCATGAAGCCCGCGCGCGTCGGTGTGCAGACGGGGGCGTTGGCGTAGAAGTCGGTGAACTTCACGCCTTCCGCGGCGAGGCGGTCGATGTTTGGCGTGGCGATGTCCTTGCAGCCCATGCAACCGAGATCGCCGTAGCCAAAGTCATCCGCGAGGATGAAGACAATGTTGGGCTGCGCCGCGAAGAGGGCGGGGCAGCAGAGCAGGAAAAAGAAGAAGGTGCGCATGGCCATCATTTAACGACGGCTCGCTGCGCACCTTCCAGACAAGAGGTTCCTTTTGGACGATCAGCCGTTCGGCAGCAGACGCTCCCAGAGGATGTCGTTCATGAGGACGTTCGTGATGAACTCGCGGCTGCTGTCAACGGCGGCCACCGGGGCCGGAGCCACGGCGGGCACGACGATGTCGAGGATGAGGCCCTTGGCAGTGCGCTGGGACGTGATGCGGCCACCGAGATGGTAGGCGAGGAAGAACGCGCCCATGAGGGTGAGGCCGGGTCCATCCGTGGTGACATCGTCGTGAGTGAAGAAGGGATCAAACACGGAGCGCAGCACATCGCTTGCGAGTCCAGGGCCGGTGTCGATGAGGGTGAGATGCAGCGCTCCAGCGTCGGCGGCCTCGGCCGCTGTTTTGGCAGAGAGGGTGACCTGGGTGCCGGAGGCAAGCAGCGCCAGCTCTGTCTGAAGCAGCAGGTGCAGCATTTTTTCAAACGCAGGGCGGCTAGCCTGAAGGGCTGGGAGTGCTCCAGCAGGTTCAAATTTCAGCTCGATGCCTTTTGCAGTGAAGGCGGCACGCTGTTGGTCAATCAATGCCTGAATCACATTTGCCGCATCCATCTTGTGCTCAGCACCGGAGGCGGACTGCAGTTCACCAAGGAGATCGGCGATGCGGGCGGCCTGGCGCACCACATGCGCGTGGAAGTCACGCCAGAAGGTGGCCTGACGCAGGCGGTCGAGGTCAAAATTCTGCTGGCCGAGTCTGCCTGGCGTGATGTCCAGGAAGGCATGTACGGCGCGCAGAGGCTGGTTCAGCTTCTGGTTCAGCCCGGCTGCCACGACCCCCAGACCCATGACGCGGTCGGTGATGAGAAGGTTCTGCAGCACGGAGAGTTTTTCCTGGAGCAGTCCGTCGCGCTCCTGCTGGAGGATGTAGAACTCCATGGCGCGGTGCAGGGTGTTGCGCACATCGTCCATCTGGATGGGCTTGGAGATGTAGCGGAAGATGCTGCCGAGGTTGACCGCATCGACAGTGACATCGTAGTCGGCATAAGCCGTGACCATCATGCGGACGAGGCGTGGGCGGAGCTGGCGGGCGCGCTCAAGCAACTGCACCCCTTTTTCCCCAGGCATGCGCTGATCAGACAGCAGTACGCCGATGTCCTCACCATGCTGCTCGATGAGCTTGAGCCCCTCGGCCGCACTGATGGCGGTGAAGATGCGGAATTCGTCTCCGAATGTTT
>NZ_JBIPNG010000310.1:0-7894 GCF_044373815.1 Prosthecobacter sp.
CACATAGGCCGAAAGAACCATGTTGAAACCGTGGTCCCCAATATCCCAAGCCATGTGCGCCTCACTGGAAGGCACGAGTGCCGAATGGAAGCCATGCACCCGGTAATAGGGCCGGTCATGCGCCGGTTCGCGGGCGCTGACGATGGCAGCCGCTGCACCATCGGCAAACAGCGCATTGGCCACGATGCTCTCCGGTTTGCCGCTGACCTGCAGATGCAGGGAGCAGAGTTCGAGGCACATCACCAGCACCACGGCCTGCGGATTGGCCTCACAAAACTGGGCCGCCATGCGCAGCGCTGGAAAGGCGGCGTAGCAGCCCATGAACCCGATGGTATAGCGCTCAACATTTTCATTGAGCCCCACATCACGGATGATGTGGTAGTCCGGCCCCGGATTGGAAAAGCCGGTGCAGGAGGCAAACACCACATGCGTGATGTCGCTCTTGGCAAACTGCGGACACTCGGCCAGGGCCTTGTGCGCGAGCTTTACCGCGAGTTCGCGCGAAGCCTTGGCATACAGGGTGTTGCGCTGACCCGTGGTGGGCGAGTTCATGGTGCCATCCGGGAGTGTGTGAAACAGCCCGCCGTCTTCTTTCATGAAGTCGTCGCAGGCGCTGTAGCGAGTCTCAATGCCGGTGCGTTCGTAGATCATGTCGATCAGACGTTTGGCCCGCGGCTCGGACACCCAGCTCTTCATGCGCTCACGGGAAAACTCATTGCTGTAGATGAAGTCCGGCGTCTCGGTGGCGATGTGATGAATGAAAGCGGGCATGAATCAGGAAGGATTGCGTTTCAGGGAGACGGAGGCATGCACCTTGATCGTATCACCCACACGGGTGAACAACAGCACGGAGGGGACCTTGACGTCGCTCTTTTTGAGTGAGAGATCGAAATCGAGATCAAACGTGGCCTTGTCACTCTGCTGCTTCCATTGGCTGAGCCGGCCTGTGATTGTCTGCGTTTTACCCAGCAGGGTGAGTTTCAATGGCAGTGTGGAAGGCGCCGCATCTCCCTGCCGGATGGCGGAGAAGGGCGCGTCGATGATGCCTGTGATGAGCGGATGAGCCGTGGCCTGCATGGCCTTGAGCATGTTTTCATCGCGCTTCGCCTCGGCGGTGTTCATCTTCGCGACCTCGACAGTCACTGAGGCCTCCACACGGGTGGGATTCCCGGCGGCATCGGTGGTGACGATGGTGGCAAAAGGTTTCGTGGCCACCTTGCCACCCCAGTCATGCAGCGTGGAGGTGCCATCGAAGGAGATCTGGCTGGTGCCAGACCAATTGGTGGTGTCTGCAAGTGCATTGCCAAGCAGCGCCATGCAGAAGAACGATGAAAGCCGGAAGATCATGGCGGTACTCATCATTACGCAGCCCACCGGAATAAAAACGTGCTTTCCGATTTAAAAAATATCCTCTCATCTTCCGGCTTGTCCGCATCATGCCTTCGTGAATGACATTCCAAAGCATGCTGCTAACGATTTGAGATGACCTCCACCCGTCGCTGGAAATCCCCCGCTCTGCGCCTCTGGCGCGTGGCGTTGCTGGCGCTGGCGGTCCTGGCCATCCGGCGCTCACACTCGCCTGCGGCGGTGGCGCTGACGGTGGACCGCTTGCGGGATTTTTTTCCTGCCGCAGCGGCTCTGACGCCTCAAAGCGGCATGCAGGCGGTGAAGGATGCCTCGGGCATCACGCTTGGCCATGTCATGCAGACTTCGCCGGAAGCGGATGACATCATCGGCTACTCGGGGCCCACAAACACGCTCATCGCGCTCGACTCACGTGGGAAAGTCCTGGGGCTGCGCATCCTGAGCAGCGGCGATACGACGGATCATCTGGCCGAGGTGGTGCGCGAACGTTCGTTCTTCAAGCAGTTCACGGGCAAGAAGGCTGCGGAGCTTTCGAGCCTGCTGCCGCAGGCCGTTTCCGGGGCGACGCTGACGAGCAGCGCGATTGCTGAAGGGGTGCTGCGCCGCCTGGGCAAAAGCGCGACGACCTCGCTGAGGTTTCCTGACGCGATCACGCTAGATGAGGTCAAGAAGCTCGAACCTCGGGCGGCGAAACTGCGCGAATCCAAACAGCATCCCGGTTCACAGGAAGTGCTGGATGAGAAAGGCACTGTGATCGCGCTGGCGGTGCGCACGGCCCCGGCCTCAGATGGAACGGTCGGCTACAAAGGACCGAGTGACACCTTCATGCTGATGGATGCGAGCGGCACGACGCTGCGTGGCATCGCTCTGCGGAGGAGCTATGACACGGAGCAGTATGTGGGCTACGTCACCGGCGATCCGGCGTTTTTGAAAACGTTTGATGGCATGACGACGGAGAAGATCGCGCATATCGACTTCAATGCCGCCGGCGTGGAAGGTGTGTCTGGCGCTACCCAGACCAGCTACGGCATCGCCGAAGGGGTGCGGGTGCGTGCTGAGTCCTTGCTCCATGAGGAGGAGGCCCGCAGCGACTGGTGGCAGCAGATTCGATGGCGCTGGCAGGACAGCGGCCATGTAGCGATCCTGCTGGCGGCTTTGGTGATGGCCTTCACCCCGCTGCGGGGCCGGGCGTGGTGCCGCCACCTGCATCACGCGCTGCTGGTGATCTATGGAGGCTTCATTGCGGGTGAGATGCTATCGCAAGGACTGCTCGCAGGCTGGGCGGCACATGGCACCCCTTGGAAAAACGCCCATGGGCTGGTGCTGCTGGCTGCCGTGGCGCTGCTGGGTCCGGTGTTCACCAACAAGCAGCTCTACTGCCACCACATCTGCCCGCACGGTGCGTTGCAGCAGCTCCTCGTCCGCCGGCTGCCTTGGCAGTGGTCGCCCTCGAAAGCGGTCGACAAGCTCCTGTCCAAACTGCCTTTCGTGCTGCTCGCGCTGGTGCTGTTCAGCGTGGCCTTCGCGCTTCCAGTCGATCTGAACGCGCTGGAGCCCTTTGATGCGTATCTGTTTCGTGTGGCTGGCTGGGCGAGCATCGGGATCGCCATCGGCGGCCTGCTGGTGTCGCTCTTCACCCCTCTGGCGTACTGCCGCTACGGGTGCCCGACGGGAGCGTTGTTCAAGCTGCTGCGCTTCACCGGTGATGGAGATCGCTTCGGCGCGCGCGATTGGATAGCCGCGCTGTGTGTGACGTTCGTTCTTCTCTTGGCTCCGGGCTGAAACCGGACTACCAACCCAACAGACATGCCCCTCATTCCCCAATTAGAGTCCAAATTCGGCCGCTTCGCCATTCCCAACCTGGTGCAGATCATCGCCGCGTTTCAACTGCTGGTGCTCTTCATGGTCATGGTGATGTCGCCGGAGGGTGCGGCGGCGTATTTGCAGTTTCTTGAGCTGAATCCGATCCGGGTGATGCACGGCGAGGTCTGGCGGCTGGTCACCCATGTGTTTATCCCCGGGAATTTTTCGCTCATCTGGGCGCTGATCGGCGCGATGTTCATGATGTGGATTGGCCGCGGTTTGGAATCGGCCTGGGGAGCGTTCCGGGTCAATCTCTACATCATCGGCTGGATGGTGGCCGTCACCGTGGGAGCGCTGCTGTTTCACTGGCCTGCCTCAGGAATGTTTCTCTTTCAGACCCTGCTGTTCGCCTTTGCGTCCCTGTATCCGAATGAGGAAATCTACATCTACTTCATTCTGCCGATCAAAATGAAGTGGGTGGCGGCTTTGACTGCGGGGATGACGGCCTTTCTGGTGATGCGTGAGTCCTCGCTGCTGTTTCCGGTGCTGGTGGGACACTTGAATTTTTTCATCGCGTTCGGTCCTGCGTTCCTCAGCGAGCGTGCGCGCATGGCCCAGATCGCCTCACGCCGTGGCAAGTTTGAATCTGCCCAGCTCCCGCAGGGCACCTTTTTCCACCAGTGCTCTGTGTGCAAAAAGACGGAGCTGGATGATGCGCAGCTGGAATTCCGGGTGCTGGACTCCGGCGATGAAATCTGCAGCACGTGCCGTGCGAAACGAACCTGAGGATTAACGCCATGGAAGACAAGCTCGCCGCCGAGTTTCTGGAGTTCATGGAGGTGGAGCGCCGCTCCTCGGAACGCACGCTGGCGAATTACGAGCTGGCCCTGCGGCAGTTCCGCGAATGGCGCACGCCGTTCAAGGGCTGGAGCGAACTCACCGCCGATGACTTTCGCGCGTTCTTGTTCGACCTGATGAAGCGCGAACGCGGGCGGGCGACGATCCGGCTGCAGTTCGCGGCGCTGCGCAGTTTCTTCAAATGGCTGACGCGTCGGCGGGGCTGGAAAGCCAATCCGCTGCTGGAGGTGCAGCTGCCCAAGCGGGAAAAAAAGCTGCCCGTGGTGCTCACAGTGACTCAGGTGGAGGCCATGCTGGCGCTGCCGCTGAGCCTGGAAAAATCCAAGCGTGATGCTGTGTGGGCGCCGGAGCGTGACACGGCGATCCTGGAGCTGTTTTACAGCACCGGCATGCGTCTGAGCGAGCTGGTGGGACTGAACGTGGCGGACATTGACACCTACACCGAGACCGTGCGCGTGTTTGGCAAGGGGAAGAAGGAACGGCTCTGCCCGGTGGGCTCCAAAGCACTGGAGGCCGTGCAGCGCTATCGTGCGAAGGCGGGCGTGCATGATGGAGCGTTGTTTCTCAGCAAGCTGCGCACCCGCATCACGGCACAGTCCGTGGACGATGTGATCATGAAATACTGGCGGGCCTCAGGCCTGCCGGTCCACCTCACGCCGCACAAGCTGCGCCACAGCTTTGCCACGCATCTGCTGAACAACGGCGCGGATCTGCGCAGCGTGCAGGAACTGCTGGGACATGCGAGCCTTTCGACCACGCAGATCTACACGCATGTCTCCACGCAGCGCATGAAGGAAGTCTACGAGGCCGCGCACCCGCGGGCGTGATCACTTCTTCGATACCCACGTTGCCACCGGTGTGGCGGTATGCGCAGGCGCTTCATCGAGGGCAAAGGTGATGCAGAGGCTTTGCGGACCTTTGGCACCATCGACCGAAGCCTTGAGCACGTGGACGTTGGCCTTCACCAAATCGCGGGACTGTTCGCTGGCGGGTTCTGGTGGTACGCCTGCACTGAAGGTGGCCGAGGCGGGAGAAACGATCGTAGCGACGAGGGTTTTGCCACCGAGGGTGAGCTTGGCCGTGGTGCCGCTGGGGGTGATCTCCGCCATGGTGTGCATGCTCCAGGTGATGTTGCCGGTGTTTTTCATTATGAGGTCATCCTGCACCACAATGTAGGGCTTCTCCCCACGCACGACCATGATGCCCCGATGGACGTCTTTTGCCGGTTTGGAGTAGGCCTTGGTCATGTCCACCACGGCGAGGCCGCGTTCCGGTGTGGAGGCACCGAGCAGCACCGCTGCTTTGGCGTCGAGCTCCTGCTGATTGCCATCAATAACGAGGGTGTTCTGACCCAGCGTGTTTTCGAGGTAGAGCGCAAAGCGTTTGGTACGATCCGCGCCGGGTTTGACTTCAAAGCCGGGGGCTTTGTCCATTTCAGCACCGAGCTCGATGCCCCAGCGCTGCCCGCCGGCCTCCATCACAAAGCTGCCGATGTCGAGCTGCGCCGTCGTGTCTTCATTTTCGCCACCTTTGACGGCGACGAAGAAATCCGTCTTCTCCCAGCCGGAGCGTGAGGTGGCCACAAAGCCGCCGGGCTGTGCGTAATCCATCGTGTCCGCCGTGCCGTCTCCGGCAGCGTGGGGGTTGTAATAGATGAAGTTGCCGACCTGGCCAAAATAGGCGGCGGTCACAGGCTGCTTGCCAGCGGCGGCGACGGCACGGAGGCCGGGATTTCCAGCGATGCCACTCAGCCAGGTGGCGACCCACGGACGGGTGGATGCAGCGCTTGTGGCATCTCCAAAATTGAAAGATTGACCGCTGGGGCCCATCATGTGCATGCGGGCGGTGTTGAACTGCGGAATGCCTTCCAGCAGGCTGATGTTGAGATCGCGTCCGGAAGCGGCCTTGAGGGACTCGGAGAGCATGGCCACGTAGTCCATCACCGTTTCACCAGCCTGAAGACCTTCGGGCCAGACACCTGCTGGAGCAAAACGGACGATGCCTTTGCCAAAGACCTTGGCGGCCGCATCCGCCGCTTTTTTGGCGATGGAAGGGTCCTCATCCACGAGGCAGATGGCGGAGAGCAGCAGGGCGGAGGCGGCGGCCATCTGCTTGCTGTCTGGAAGGAGTTTGCCCACATCTGGTTTCGCCTGGGGCTTTCCTTGGGCCTTCGGTGGGGCGGCCTTGGATTTTGTTCCCGTCTGGCCGCCAGAGGTGCCTTTGGCGCTCTCAGGGATTTCTTCGCCCTCAAGATGTGCGATGAGGGCCCCGATGCCTTTCTCCGCGATGTAGGTGCGGATGACAGCAGCCTGCTCCGCGTTCAATCCGGCGCGGAACCAGTCATAACCCAGCGAAGTAGCCACCACCAGGTCGGTCAAATTGTCCACAAGATCAGGGTGCCAGTCGCGGAAGGTCACTTTGTCTGTCAGGGCGATGAGTTCACGTGCGCCGCGCTCCTGCCATTTGAGTTCTCCATCGCCGAAATGCAGAGATCCGAGCAGGCCCATGCGGTAAACGGCCTTCGGGCCTTCCCCGCCGGTTTCGCCGTTGATACGGGTCAGCTCCGGGTCATTCAACAGATCTTCCCCGGAGGCTTTCATGGCTTCCATGATTTTTGCCAGCACAGGATCCACTGCGATCTGACCTTTCAGCGCCGCCCAGCCAGCGGCGTTGTGAATCAGGCGTGGCCGCACTTTGGCGACGCCACTGAGGTAATCGTTGGCCGAGGGGGCCTTGAATTTCGAGAGGGGAACCACCGCGATTGCAGGCCTCGGGGGCGCAGGCTTTTTCACCACGGCGGCGGTTTTGGCACCTCCCTTGGGCGTGGCCGCAGGCGGAGTGGCGGGGGGTGTCCCCGCTGGAGTCGCAGGCATCGCCACGGCGGGTGCGCCGGCAGGGGCTGCCTGCATCGCGGCATAGCGCCCCTTGGCGTATTCAAAGTCAGCCGGGCTCAGAGTGGCAATGGCCACGTCGAACTCGCGCCCGTCCTTCGTCTTGATCTTCAGCGTCTTGGCAACGGCATCGACCGAAATCAGTGTCGCCTCCACCGTTTTGCCGGAGGTGTTCGTCCAGGTGTGGAATTCTTCTGCGAGCTGCGCACTGGCGCTGGCAGCGAACAGGCAGACGGAAGCAAGAGAGAGGAAACGCGAGGCGGTTTTCATGACGGAAGGGTTGAGAGTGACGCTAAAGCAGCGGGTAGGAGCACCTAGGTCAAGCATAAACGCAGCTTGGATGCCCGAGTTTGGCGGAAAGACGCGTGCCCAGCCAATTAATTACCGGTCACCAGCGCGAGACGAAAGCGCCCGTCATACTGGCCGCCGGCATGCAACCGGCAGCAATGCAGGCAGGCGGTGGGGCGGCGAAACTTGCGCACGCGCTGCACCGTGGTGTGGCAGGCGGGGCAGGCGTAGGTGAGCTTGCGCTCAACTTCATTGCGCGGCAGGGGCAGGCGGTGTTGTGCCTTCTCACCTGCGATGCCTAGATCCGCACAGGCCTGACGCCATTCACGGCCATGCGGCTCGATGCGCTTCCGGCCGCTGCGATGGTAGGCGATCAAATGGGCCAGCTCATGCTTCAGGGTGCGCTCCACCTGACCTTCAAATTCGCGCAGCTTGGGGTTCAGCTCAATGGCCCAGCCCGGATAGCGCGCATAGCCTGCAGTGCTGCGCAGGCGCGCATTCCACGCCACAGTGACGAGTTTGGCTCCGCCTGGCAGATCCAGCGCCAGCAGCATGGCCCGCGTCTGCTCCTCCAATTCCGCATCCCGGCCATCAGGGACGGTTTCATCCGCTGAACCCTCCGCCGGTTCTGGCGGGGGCGTCAGGTCACGCACCTTGCGAAACGGCACCCAGTGCGGCAGGGCGGAAAA
>NZ_JBIPNG010000043.1:0-24913 GCF_044373815.1 Prosthecobacter sp.
CCAGTCTTCGCCAGAACCTTGAGCCCCTCGCCTTCAATCGCTCCGGGTATTGCAGTCCCGGCTTTAGCCGGTCCGGCAGCCCCGCTTTGCAGATACTTCACCAGATCAATGACCTGCTCCGGTTTGAGCGCATCAAACAACCCCTCCGGCATCGTGCTCAGCTTCGACACCTCACGCTTGGCGATGTCCGGCTGCGGCAGCGTAAACTCCACCCCGCCCATCATCGCGATCTTCACCGCCGCAGGACTTTCCTCCTTGATCACACCGCTCATGACGCGACCGTCCTTCATGGTAAAAAGATTGAGCTGGTAAGCCTTGCCGATCACCGCATTCGGATCCAGCACATTTTCGAGCAGGTAGTTCAAGTCAGCGCGATTGCTGCCCGTGATGTCCGGCCCCACATTCTGCCCTTCACCAAAGAGCTTGTGGCACTGGCCGCAGGTCATGGTGAAAAGCATCTTGCCGTTCGCGAGATCCCCCTTGGCCAAAGCAGCGGACGTGAGCAGTTCGCGATACTTCTTTGTCCGCTCGCCTAGGTCGGCTTTCGGCGCGTTCACATCGCCCCAGGCAGATTTGATCAGCGCATTGATCTCCCTGTCATCAAAGGCCGTGAGCTGGCGCACCAGGAAAGGCGAAAGCGCCGTGGCAGGCACCGTCTTGGCCTCCACGGCCTTGAGCAGCTCCTTGGAGCCTTCCTTCGTCGAAGCGAGCGTATTGACCGCATCAGGCAGCTCATTCGCAGAAATCTTCGGCAGCAGCGCCCCCAGCACCTTCGGCGTTTCCGCATCTTTGAGCGAAGCCAGCGCCTGAATGGATTTGCGCCGCAGCGAAGCGGGAGCGTCCTGTGTAAGAATCTGCTGCAAGAGCTTCGCCGTGCCCCCATCGCCCGTCTGAATGAGAACGCCAAGCGCCTTCTCGCGCTCGTTCACCGGCGCGCTGGCAAGCGCCAAGCGTTCGCGGAAAGTTTGCAGCGCCTCCGCATCGCCAAACAACGCGCTGAGTTCGGTCACCAGCTGTTCCGTAGTACCGGCTTTAGCCGGTACGGCGGTTCCTTCACCACCCGCCTTGAGCTTCGTCGCAATCGTCGCCCAGTCAGGCGGCATCGCCAGCTTGCCCGCACCACGAGCACTGCTCAGAATCATCGCCAGCGTCGCCTCGCGCTTCGCCGCATCCGGCTCCTTCGTGAGCTCCGAAAGCATCGAAGCCCGTCCCGCATCATCCGAAGACAGAAGGCGATAAATGAACTCCGTCACCTTTGGCAGCTTCGACACCCGAGCCAGTTCCAGCCCCACCTTCGGATCAGCCCCGACAAGCGGCTCGATGCCATACCAGATCAGCAGCGGAATCATCGGGTCATCTTTGTCCTCGCCATGGGCCAGGAGGGCGGTGGCGAGTTTCTGACGAAGGTCCAACCTCTGTTTTTGCAGACCTGACGCCAACGCACGACGAACGATCGGAGAAGATTCTTTTGCAGCCATCTTGGCCATCACGCCAAAAACCTTGTTGTCGCTGTCTGGATCAGCTTGCTTCGAAGGCTGAGCATCTGAGCCGGCCGCTGTCGTGACTGTTTTTCGCTTTAGCGAGAGTGACTCTGAATTCAGTCTCGCTGCCCAAGCCCGAACAATCTCCGATGGGTCAGACTGCAACCTTGCCTCTTCGTCTTTTGAAAGATTTTTGATCAGCTCCAGTGTCCACATTGCTCTGAGTTTGATCGTAACGGTCGATGAATCTGCAATAGCTTTCTCCAATACATGCAAGTCGTCGGATGACCCAAAATTACTGCCTCCTTTAAATTGGTGTGGCTGACGCTCAGTTAGAACCCTCCTCGCCATCCGCGACTTCCACTCGTTATCCGTCTGCACCGCGAGCTTCGCCAGCGCCTCATCGCTCTCCTTCGCCAAATCACCCTTCCACGGCTTCCAGCCTGCATAGCTCACGCGATAAATCCGCCCATTGCTCCGGTCCCAGTTCTCCACCGCGTTGCTGCCCCGGTGGCAGATTTGTTCATCGCTCCAGTCACTCACATACAGCGCGCCATCAGGCCCCACCTTCTGCGTCACAGGGATGAAGTGCATGTCGTTGGCACGCATGAAGTCACTTCCGTGCTTGCCCACATAGGTACTCGCATGCGGGTCCGTATAGTTCGTCACCAGCCGATGCCCATGCAGGTTGCCAAAGATGAGCTGATTGCGATACGTCGGCGGAAAGAGGCTGCTCTGATAAATGGAAAGACCGCAGTGCGCGTGCCCACCGCCGAGAGCATTCGTGTCGTCGTTCACGATGCCGGCACCCGTGGTTTTGTCGAAAGCGACATCAGGACGCGCACTGCCTGCGTAATGAGCGTGGTCGGCGATGGTCTTGATATCCTCATACGTGTACGGATTGAAGTGCTGCCCGGCCTGCCGCTGGTAACGCCCGCCCGGAACGATGTGGTAGAGATGCGGAATGACGCAGGCCGTGACGAAAAACTCGCCATACTGGTCGTAGTCCAGCCCCCAGGGATTGCTGGTGCCCTCCGCGAAGATCTCAAACTCATGCCGCACGGGGTGGTAGCGCCAGATCCCCGCATTGATGGGCTTGCGCTGATCCTCCGGCGTGCCGGGCTTGCCAACCTTGCTGTGCGTGAAGACCCCATGGCAGCCATACAGCCAGCCGTCTGGTCCCCAGATGAAACTGTTCAGCGTCTCGTGCGTATCCTGGCTGCCCCAACCGTCGAGCAGGGCGATGGCATCAAACTTCAGCCCGGGAACGAGATTCGACGGCGGACTCGTGCGGTCCAGCACATCCGGTTTGTCATCGTGATCCTTGTCCGGAATGAACATCAAATACGGTGCCGCTCCCACCCACACCCCGCCGAATCCCAGCTCAATGCCACTGACGAGGTTCAGCCCCTCGCAGAAGATCTTCTTCGTTTCAAAGACCCCATCGCCATCCTTGTCTTCGAGGATCTTGATGCGGTCCTGACCGGCACCCACTTCACGCGGTTTCGGGTAGCTGTTTCCTTCCACCACCCAGATGCGCCCGCGCTCATCAAACGTAAATGCAATGGGCTGCACGAGGTCTGGCTCGCTGGCGATCAGCTCCGCCTTGAATCCACCGGGCAATTGCAGGGCCTTCAGCGCCTCCTGAGGAGACTGACCTTTGGCATAATCCTTCTGCGGCTTCAGCGCAGGGCCGTACATCTTCTTCGGCGTCAGGTCCGCCGTGGTTTCCTTCCGCTCCTGAGTGAGGATGAAGACACCCGCTTTGTTCCCCACCACGATGTCCGGCAGCTTGTCGCCATTCACATCACCCACCTGCACATCCACACCCACGCCGCTTTCGGCATCCACGAGATGCGGTACGAAATCGACGCCGCCCTTTCCATCACGTTTCGTCTGATACCAGTAGATCACGCGGTGACCGCGCTCATCGGGATCGTGCCCATTGTGCGCCCAATAGCGCTTGCCGGTGACGATGTCCTTCACGCCGTCGCCATCGATGTCAGCGAGATACGCCGCATGCGGCTGGGAGAAGACGATGCCGTACTCGTTATCCTGCGGCTGCTCGCTGGCCAGCATGACGCGCTGCCAGTTGGGGCCAACATTCGGTGGCGCTGCTGCTGGTGAAGAGGGAGAACCTGACGTCTTGATGTCTGCACCTGTGACTACAGTGGTTCCTTTGTAGGTGTTGTTGTCGCTGAGCTTGATCACTGGCGAATGGTTCAAATACACAGCCACTCCATAGCGATGCGCCTGCAGGCTTGTGAAGATGTCATTGCGTCCGTCGCCATCGAAGTCATACGCGAACATCTGAGCACCGCCGCCAATACCCGCCGCGAAGCTGTGCTGCTCCCATGGCCCCGGCTTGATCTGCCCTTTCCCAAAAGGACAGCGCCACCAATGGCGCGCCTCCAACAAGTCCATGTGCCCGTCTCCATCCACATCGCCAACTCCAAGACCATGGGTGAACTTCGCCACCTTCACATCCTCCGTCACCGCCACGAAGGGCCACTTCTCAGTCGGCTTCTCCCAGTTCGGCGCGAACCACCCAAACTTGCCCCCGGTGCTGCACACGATCTCCGGTTTGCCATCGCCGGTAATGTCCGTGAAAACGGGCGATTCATTGTCCACCACATCCGCCACGATGTGCATCGGCCAGGGCTTGTCGTCATGCGTGCCGGGGTTCAGGTACAGCCGCGCTTCCTTGCCCGGAAAGCCGAGGATTAGGATGTCCTTCTTCTGGTCCGCATTGAAATCCTGCACATAGGCGAAGAAATTGTCCGAGTAGCCATTGATGCTGAAGATCTTCGGCTCGTAGTAGGCGTGCTTTTTCTCAAACGCCGGCCCTTCCCACCAGAACGGCCCGGCGACCACGTCCGGTTTGCCATCCCCATTGATGTCACCAATCCCGGCACCCTCAGAATAAAAGTCGCCGTGCAGCTGCTGACGCTTCCAGGTGATCTGGGTCTCCGCATGGAGCTGAGCGGCGGCTAGGAGAAGGAAAAACAGGCGTTTCATGGTTGGAGAATTGAAACGCTATCAGAAACCCGCACCAACGGACAAGTTTTATGAGCAATCGGCCATCCCGCTGTTTATCCTGCACCCATGCCGCCCGTCGTCATCCTGAGTGAAGAGCCCATCCAAATAGCCCAAACCGCGTTCAAAGCCGGTGAAGGCGCCGAGGCGCAGTTTCTTGGCGTCGTACGCGGCATGGAAGACGGCAGAACCATCTCCGGCATCGACTACAGCGCCTACCTGCCCATGGCGGAAAAGATGCTGCAGGACCTCGTCGCACGCGGCCAGCGCGAGCACGGCCCGCACCGCGTTTTCATCCAGCACCGCCTCGGCTTCGTGGCCGCAGAGCAGCCGAGCATCGTCATCCGCGTCCGCACCAAGCACAGCGCGGAGTCCTTTGAACTGTGCTACTGGTACCTGAAAGAGATCAAAACCAGCGTGCCCATCTGGAAGCGCGCGGTGTTTGTGGACTGAGCACCCGGCATTTCACCTCAGTTTTCACGCCCCTCCATAATGCGTGATTTCACCTCTTCCCACGCGGCAAGCGCCTCAGGAGTGGCCTCATGGTCAGCGAGACGCCGATCCAGCAGTTGCAACACCGCAGCCTCGTCCATCACCTCAGCGTCCTCGGCATCGGCGGCCTTCCAAAGCTCCTCGGCCAGCAGCCGCTTGTCCCGGGAACTGAGCTGCTGGACAACGGGCATCGTTTCCAAAATCATGTTTCCAGTTTATCCCCACGCGCACCGCCTGCCAACGTGCAAAATGCTCCTTTCCCTCGTTGCCCGAACTCGTATCCCTTTCAAATTCACCTCCCCATGCCCACGCCCCCCTTTCACTACCAGGAACTCCTCGAACTCGGCACCGATGACACCGAATACCGTTTGCTGACCAAGGAACACGTCTCCGTGCAGACATTTGGCGAGAAGGAAGTCCTCGTCGTCAATCCCGAGGCTCTCACCCTGCTGGCCAACCAGGCCTTTCACGACATCAATTTCTTCCTGCGCCCCAAGCACCTGAAGCAGGTGGCCGCCATCCTCGACGATCCCGAGGCGAGCGAAAACGACCGCATGGTCGCGCTGACCATGCTCAAAAACGCCGACGTAGCCTCAGCCGGACTGCTGCCCTTCTGCCAGGACACCGGCACCGCCATCATCATGGGCAAAAAAGGCCAGCAGGTCTGGACCGGCGGTGGCGATGAAGCCTCTCTCTCCAAGGGCGTCTATCTCGCCTACACCGAGAACAACCTGCGCTACTCCCAAAACGCGGCGCTGAACATGTTCGACGAAAAGAACACCGGCACCAACCTGCCCGCGCAGATCGACCTCTACGCCACCGATGGCGACGCGTACAAATTCCTCTTCATCGCCAAAGGCGGCGGCTCGGCCAACAAAGCCTACCTCTATCAGGAAACCCGCGCCGTGCTCAATCCGAAGAGCATTGTGAAGTTCCTCAGCGACAAGATGGTCTCCCTCGGCACCGCCGCCTGCCCTCCCTACCACCTGACCTTCGTCATCGGCGGCACCTCCGCGGAATCGACGATGAAGCACGTCAAACTGGCCTCCACCAAGTACTACGACAACCTTCCCACTACCGGCAACGAACACGGCCGCGCCTTCCGCGATGTCGAGCTCGAAGCCCAGATGCTGCAGGCCGCGCGCGAATGCGGCATCGGCGCGCAGTTTGGCGGCAAATACTTCGCCCTGGATGTGCGCATCATCCGCCTCCCACGCCACGGCGCCTCATTGCCCATCGGCATCGGCGTCTCCTGCTCCGCAGATCGTCAGGCCAAAGGCAAGATCACGAAGGATGGTATCTTCATCGAGAAGCTCGAAACCAATCCCCTGCCCTACATCCCCGAGGAGCTGCGCCACCGCAAAGACACCAACGCTGTCCGCATCGACACCAACCGTCCGATGGCCGAGATCCGCGCCGAGCTCAGCAAGTATCCCACCACCACCCGCCTCCTCATCAACGGCCCCATCATCGTCGCCCGCGACATCGCCCATGCGAAACTCAAGGAGCTGATCGATTCCGGCAAGCCCCTCCCCGACTACTTCAAGAACCACCCCGTGTACTACGCCGGCCCGGCCAAAACACCCGCCGGCATGCCCAGCGGCAGCTTCGGCCCCACCACCGCCGGTCGCATGGACAGCTACGTCGATCTCTTCCAAAGCCACGGTGGCAGCATGATCATGATCGCCAAGGGCAATCGCGGCCAGCAGGTCACCGACGCCTGCAAAAAGCACGGCGGCTTCTACCTCGGCAGCATCGGCGGCCCCGCCGCCATCCTCGCCAAGGAAAACATCAAGAAGGTCGAAGTCGTCGAGTTCGCCGAACTCGGCATGGAAGCCATCTGGAAAATCGAAGTCGAAGACTTCCCCGCCTTCATCCTCGTCGATGACAAAGGCAACGACTTCTTCCAGACCGTCGGCCCGGGCTGCTCGGTGAAGCATTAAAACAAGCTGATGAAACAAGGCGAGCCAGCTGGGAAATTTGGTGACGTTCTTCTTGGTGGAAGCCGGTTTGTGTTTTGGACTCTTGGTCCGGTTGCACTTTGCTTGGCTCTGTTCATGGCACTCATGGCTTATGTCAGATTCGCGGCAAATGATCTTCAAACTGGTTTCTTGTTTTTGGGCTGCAGTCTGATCGCCTCCTGCCTCTTTCTTGCATTGCTAAACGGACCGCGTTTCTGGTGGGCCGGGAGATTCGTCATGTTGTCCGTATTCAGCGCATACTCTTGGTATTTGCTGGACACGTGGCTGATTCATCCAAAGCCAATCGAGATTGGAGGACCAAGAAACAGCGCAACCCCATGGAATGCCTTGTGCGGCCTGGTGATCATCGGCTTTCCGTGTCTGTGCTACACTTTACGAGGTAGATTCACGTGGCGGGAACCGGCCACCGATCAGGAGGCAATGGAAAGCGATACATTGGAAAGTCACGATCATGCAGCTTCGCAAGAAGGTCCTAAGGAGCTAGGACGTTGAGCTTTCAGTTCGCGAAGAAGCCGTAACCCGACGTAATTTCAGAGTCATCATCCATGCACAATCCCCTCATCCGCGTCACCATCTGGAACGAATTTGTCCATGAACGGCAAAATCCCACCGTGGCAGCCATTTATCCCAACGGCATTCACGGCGCGCTGGCGGAGGCGCTGTCAAAGCATGGCGACTTCAACGTGCATACCGCCACGCTGGATGAACCGGATCAGGGTCTGCCCCCAGTCGTGCTGGATCAAACCGACGTGCTCCTCTGGTGGGGCCATGCAGCGCATGATCAAGTGAGCGATGAACTCGTCACCCGCGTACAGGAACGGGTGCTCGCCGGCATGGGGCTGATCGTTTTGCACTCCGGCCATTTCTCCAAGATTTTCAAGCGCCTCATGGGCACCAGCTGCGCCCTGTGCTGGCGCGAAGCGGGCGAGCGGGAGCGCGTTTGGAAAATCAATCCAGGCCACCCCATCGCCGCCGGCATCGGCGACTGCATCGAAATCGAGCAATCGGAGATGTACGGCGAGCCCTTTGGCATCCCCACACCGGACGAGCTGATCTTCGTCTCCTGGTTTCAAGGCGGTGAGGTGATGCGCAGCGGCGCCACATGGACGCGCGGTAGCGGCCGCATCTTTTACTTCAGCCCAGGCCACGAAGTGTATCCCATCTACCACCTGCCGGACGTGCAGCGTGTCATCGCCAACGGCATCCGCTGGGCACGCCCGCAAGGAGCTGCAGCCAACACCCCACGCCATGTACCGGTGGAACAGGCGCGCGAGAAGATCGAAGTACGCGGCGGCACCGTGCATGTAGAAGACGGCAAACTCGCTGGGCAATGACGGCTGCGGAGGATAGGCCTCCGGCCTGTCGGCGGATCGAGGCGTCCCGCCTTTGATTCAAAAACTAAGACGAGATGCCTCAGGCCGTGGTCAGGCCGGAGGCCTATCCTCCTCTACTGCGCAGCGATGTTCGCCCGCCCGCCCCGCAGCACATACTTCTGAATCTTCCCCGTCGCGGTCTTGGGCAGCTCAGCAATAAACTCAAAACCATGCGGCACCTTAAAGTGAGCAAGGTGCTCGCGGCAAAACAGACGCAGTTCATCGCTCGTGCTGGTGGCACCGGGCTTGAGCACAATGAAGGCCTGCGGCGTCTCACCCCATTTCTCATGCGGCAGCCCGACGACCGCGGATTCCTGCACGGCTGGATGACGCAGAAGCACGCCCTCGACCTCGACAGACGAAATGTTTTCGCCGCCACTGATAATGATGTCCTTCCAGCGATCACGGATTTCAATGTACCCATCGGGATGCACCACGGCGGCATCTCCGCTGTAAAACCAGCCGTTGCGGATGGCCTTGGCGGTGGCGGCGGGGTCATTATAATACCCCTTCATCACGGCATTGCCGCGAATGATGATCTCACCCATGGCCGCACCGTCTTTGGCAACCTCTTGACCATCGTCATCGACCACGCGGACCTCCGCATTGGCGAGGTATTCGACCCCCTGCCGGGCCTTGATGACAGCACGAGCCTGAGGAGTAAGCTGCGCATGCTCAGGGCGTGATTCACTGATGGTGACGATGGGCGAGACCTCCGTGAGCCCATACACATGAGTGATGTCCCAACCGAGTTCACCTTCCATGCGCTCGATGGTGGCGGCGGCAGGCGGAGCGCCGGCGGTAATGACGCGAACGCCACGCGGCGCGTTCTTGCGGAGCTCTTCCGGTGCATTGGCCATGCCGATGAGCACGGTCGGTGCAGCGCACAGCAGAGTAACGCCTTCCCGTGAGATCGCTTCGAAAATGAGCCGGGGATCCGCCTTCGGCAGGCAGACATGACGGCAACCCACCGCAGTGACGGTCCAGACAAAGGTCCAGCCATTCGCATGGAACATGGGCAGCACCCAGAGGTAGCGGTCCGCGCTGGTGATGTGGGTATGCATCAGATGGCCCATGATGTTGAATGCCGTGTTGCGGTGCGAAACCATGACACCTTTCGGATTCGCCGTGGTGCCACTGGTATAATTCAGCGCGATCATCTCCGTCTCGGAGATTTCAGCAGCAACGAAATCGGACGCAGAGGCTGCCAGCGTGGCCTCGTAGTCGGTCCAGCCAGCCTTGCTGCCGGTGAGGGCCACAAAATGCTCCACCCCGGGCACCTGATCGCGGATGGAATCCACCGCATCGAGGTAATCGGCATGCACACAGACGACGCGGGCGCCGCTGTGCTTCAGGATGTAGGCGAAGTCGGCGGCGGTGAGGCGGAAATTGATCGGGACGATGACGGCCCCGATCTGCGGGATGGCATAAAACGCCTCCAGATGAGAGTGTGTGTTCGGCGCGATGGTGGCCACGCGCTCTCCAGGCTTCACCCCAAGATGTTGCAGCGCAGCCGACCAGCGGTCGCAGCGCTCAAAGAATTCGCGGTAGGTGAAGCGGCGTTCTCCATCGACCACGGCTTCGCGATCAGCATAAAGTCGGCGGGCACGGCGGGCGAAGTCGAGGGGCGAGAGCGGGGTTTCCATGAAATTCGGCCGATCATAGAAAAACATGCCCCGCAGTGGCGAGCGAAAAACATGCACAGTCTTTTCCGCCAGTGCGATGATTCTTGCCACGACTTTGCCGCCAAGGTGGCTTAAAGTCGAATAACCATGACTGACATTGACCCTGAAACACTCGCCGTCCGCATCCGCCAGTCACTTGGCTGCAGCAAGGATCTGGCTGCAGACTACGTGAAGGGCATCAGCAATCCCCCCGAGATCATCCACGGCAAAATCGTCGTGCGTGATCCCGAAGGGCGTATTGTAGCTCGTGTCCCGGAAAGCGTCCTGGCTTAAGCCGGACGGGATTCGATACGGGCGACCATTTCGCGCACGTGCCAGGCTTTGTAGGCCCGTGGCTTCAAGATGGTGAGGCTTCGGATAAACGAGCCCCACTTAAGGACGCGAATGGTCACGTGGCGCGTGCCCCAGTTGTTCATCAAGCCGAAGGTGGGCTTGTAGAGATCGATGGTCTTCGTGCCCACGAGGGCGGAACCGTAGTCATCGACGACGTAGATCGAGGGATCTCCCTGAATCTGGAACACTGTGCCCACCGGATAGATGGACCAGTCTGCAGCAGCGCTGCGGATCTGACCATGCTTGAGCGGGGTACCGACTGCGGTGCGGGCACCGTATTCGATATGGTCGCTTTCGTCGTGAGTGTAGGCGGTTGTCTTGACGCCTGCAATGACCTGGCCTGGAGTGCCAGCTGGGGTTGTGGTTGAGCTTTTAACTTCTTCCGCAGCAGCGGAGACGCACATAGCAGCGAGGCACAGGAGGGTGGTTGGATTCAATCTGTCGGTTGGTTGTTGGGTCACGCTCGACCAGATGGGGGGCCCGGTCGGAGGGGCGCGCATGGTGACGAGTTCGACACCCCTGTCAACGCGCTGGTTTGTAGCCGGGACAGGCCAAATACCTAGCTTAAGACGACCCTAAGGCCTAATTTAGCGCCATACCGTCACTTTAAACGGAGAACTGCCCCGTAAGCCTCGGCCCCGCCGGGCGACGCCATGGTCTGGCCACTGAATGTCGCAGGTGCGACACAAGACCCTGAAATAATTAGCCTGCCGGAGGGGTGCCAGGCCATGCAATAGGCGTTGTCCCCCTTGATTCCGCCGCTTTGGACGAGCCATTCGAGGCCTCCTTTGGCATCAAAAGCCGCTGTGAAGATGTCCGTGGCACCTTGGGTTTTGAGTGACTGCTCAGCGAAGGTGGCGGTTTCGGAAAACTCCCCCGTCACGAAGCAGCGCCCGGTGTTGTCCGTGGCTACGCCGAGGCAGTAGTCAGTGGCCGGGCCTTGGAGGACGTGGCTCCACACCAGCTTGCCCTCGAGGCTGTAGTGAGCGAGCACACCATCATTGTCTTTGTCACCAGTGGTGTGCACGGGGCCGCCGTTGAGCACGCCTTTGAACATGCCTGCACACCAAGTGCGGCCTGTGGCATCGACCGCGATTTCATGGAAGCCTGCGCTTGGTACGCCCGGGAGGGTGGCTGCCCAGACGCCTTCGCCAGAGGAAGTGAGTTTCAGTACGATGCCGGCCTGGGATCTGGCATCCAAGGTCACGCCATCCATCGTGCCCGTGCCGCCGCCGCTGCCTCCTATATAGATAGAGTCATTGGCATCGACACCAAGGCCGTGGCCGCTGCCGGAGAATTTGCCACCGGTTGCCTTCACCCACTTCAAATTGCCTGAAGCGTCATACTTGGCGCAGAAAATCGGACGGGTGGTGCTGCCGGCATTGACGGTGACATCGCCGAACTTGGCTTCGCCTGCTATGGCACCCGTCACGACGATGTCGCCCTTGGAATCGACCACGATTCCGTGGCCATAATCGTAGCCTTTTCCGCCGGCCGTTTTGATCCAAAGCAGCGTTCCGCTTGTGTCGTATTTGGCAATGAAGATGTCATAATCACCCGAATTCGGGAGTGTCTGGCCGTTGGCCTGGGCATCGGTGCTTTGGTAGTGACCGGTGACGTAGGCATTGCCCGCCGAATCCGTCGCGACACCGTAGCCGCGGTCCACCAGGCTGCCGCCGAGACTGCGGACCCAGAGGAACTTTCCTTCCGGGGAGACTTTGGCGAGGAAGAAATCCATGCCGCCGAGTCCGGTGCGCTTCTGATCGCCAAAGGTGCCGTCATCGGTTGCTTCACCGGCGAGGAAGACGTTGCCTTCGCGGTCAAAGGTGACCGCGCGGGTCTTGTCATTCTTGGCTCCGCCACCTGCGGCGACCCACTCGAAAGTGGGGGTGGCGGCGTGGAGGGAGGTGGCGAGGAGGAGGAGGAGGCAGAGCGCGCGCATGGTCTTACTGGATGGGTGAGAAGTCTGTGGCCTTCATGTAGATGCTCTTCACGCCTTCGGCCTGGGGCTGGATGGTCAGCGGGCCGCCGTTGGCTTCCTCGCTGGCGGCTTTGGCTTTCACCCAGACTGGATCGGCACGGAATGCGGTGAAGGAGGCGAGACCGGCTTCCTTGCTGTCATGGGCGAGGATGTAGATCAGCTTATGGGCGGCACCTTTGTCCGCATCGGTCGGGGTCCAGTAGGCGAGGTTGGTCATGCCGTGCTTGGTGAAGAGCTTCATGGTGTGATCGCGAAAGCGGGAGAGCAAGGCGTCGAGCTTTCCTTCCGGCGTGGTGTAGGTGCGCATTTCGAACACGTGGGGCTTGCTGCCTTTGGCGATGGTCAGCGGCGGTGAAAAATCTGTCGGTTTCATGAAGATCGACTCCGGTGCTTTGGCGAGGATCTTGCCCCCCTCTTCACTGGCCTTGCGGGCGGCCTGCCATTCGGGATCAGCCCCGAAGGCCTTGAAGCTTTCCTTGGCGGCTTCGCGGCTCTTGTGTTCGAGCACGTAGATGAGTGTGGTGTCCGAGCCGTTCTCCTTGTCCACCGGCACCCAGTAGCCGACATTAACCATGCCGTGTTTTTCAAAGAGCTTGCAGGTGTGATCGCGGAAACGGGCCAGCAGGGCATCCAGCTTGCCTTCGTTGCAAGTGTAGATGCGCAATTCGTACACCCGGCCGTCATCGGCGGCGTGGATCAACGGGGCGAAAAGACTGCCGACGGCAAGGGCGAGGAAGGTGAGGCGCTTCATGGGAGATGAACATACGCCTTGGAAGTGAATGCTTATCAAGAAGCCGCTGCTCATCCTGAAGGCCCCGCCCATTTTTTTGGTCTTTTAAACCCGCAGGCGGCCTGCTCTAATTATCAACTATGATGAAAACCCATCGCCTCTTCAGGATACTGCTGATTTTCGTTGGATTGACAGTTCCGGCCACTGCCCACCTCGGCGAGAGCAAGACGGAGATTGCGAGACGGTTGGGAAAGGGAAAGACCTACCGCTCCCGTGGCGGCTGGGAACAGCGCGAGTACCCGAAGAATGGAATGACGACGTATGTCGTGTTTGCCAATGACAAGTCCATTTGGGAGCTCACGAAGCGCAATGACAAGAAGATCAGTGAGAGCGACATCCTGGCCCTGCTGAAAGACGCCGCTACTCCGGGGCATCCATTCATCTGGCATGCGGATCAAAAATGCTATTTAAGCGACGGGGGAAAGGTGAAAGCGCAGAGGCAGCCACGGCATGACGACTTTTTTTCGATCATGAACATCGAGGCGGTCACGGCACTTGAAGATGTGTCCCAATTCGGGTGCCTGGGGAAGACAGCCGATGAAGTGGCCCAACGGTATGGGCCGGGCGCTGTCCATCAACCTCGCGCAGGAATGGAACAACGTGAGTATGGAAAGAACGGTTACACCATCCAGGTCGTGTTCAAGAACGGGCGCTCCGTGTGGGAGCTTTTTAAGCGCGAGGACAAGGACGTCACAGAGGATGACATTGTGAAGATTCTGACGGCTGCTGGAGGCGGCTTTATTTGGGATGACGAGGCGAAGTGCTTTTTCAGAGACGGCAAACGACTCCAAGCACAGCGCGAACCCGGCCATCCGGATTTCTTTTCCATCAAGGACAAGGACGCCATTGGGCACTGAGTTTCCATGGCTCAGACCAAAGCTCGCAGAGCTTTAATTTGCCGGTGCGAGAATCCCGGCTGCTTTGTGTGGGGGGGGGGGCAGCACGAAAACTCCATTACAAGCTCTCCCGTCGCCACTAACGAGACATTCCACCATCCTATCAGTCCGCAGTTTCTAACCGCTTGTGTTGATGAGCAAACAAGCTTTCATTTCGCAGTGAGTGAGCAAAGCATATCATCAAAACCAAGTTTTGACAAAATTCCCTCTCCGTCAATACGACCCAGCGATTTTTACCGACAGCAGCACCCTGATTACTTTTCGGATAGCCAAGTCGATGAGAAATTAGAACTCGGAGAAGATCAACTGAGGTTTTATCTGGAACAACTGACGACAGAAAGACGGGAAAGAGAATTTGAGGAATTTGCGCGCGCAATTGCTGAAAAAGAAATATGCCCAAATCTGCTTCCTCAAACAGGGCCCGTTGGAGGCGGAGACTCGAAAACAGATTCTTCCACTTATCCTGTATCCGAAGAACTGGCCGAACGCCGTTACTGGTCTAGTCAGGGGCGACCAGCTAGCGATGATTGGGCATTCGCGTTCAGTGCGAAGAAAAAGTGGCAGCCGAAAATGGCAGATGATGTCACAAAAATTGCCGGCTTATCACGCCGCTTTTCAAAAGTATTCTTTATTACTAACCAGCCGGTCCCGGACAAAGATCGGGAAAAATGGGAGACAAAAATGCGCGAACGTCATGGGGCTGATGTCAGGATTCTGGATCGCACATGGCTAGTTGAGCGCGTTTTCAAAGGGCGGCATGTAGATCTAGCCATTGCAAAGCTTGGCCTAGACGTTCGCATGTCGGAGACCCGGAGTATTGGCCCTCGCGATGCAGGACGAGAAGTTGAACTTGAGAAGCTTCTCCAAGAATTACGCAACCCTGATTTGAGGCGGACTGACGATTACTCTCTTGCAGAAAAGTATGTCGAAGCTGCAAAACTATCATGTAGTCTAGAACGACCGCGTTCTGAGGTTGATGGGTTATTCCTTCAAGGACGCCGACTTGCCTCTACCGCAGGGCATGCAGAACAGATTGTTCGCGCACATTACCAGCACGCATGGAGAAGTTATTTTGGTTCGATGATCCAAAGGAAGCCGAGCGGATCTATGAAGAAATGGAGCCATATTTAGAACGAGTAGGCACGGGAGAAGAGTGTGAATTGTTTGCCAACATTTGTAGTATACTTCAGACTGCGAGACTCTTTCGCCAGCACGAAACACCTCTTAACATCGAAACTGCGAGATTGGATCGCTTAAAGACGCGTCTATCCGTATTGGCAGCAGACGAGAGCCGCCCAAACGCGTCTCTGTACGCGAAGACTTTGCTAGTCGGCATGCGCATGCGAAAAAACCTCGGTAATGGCCAGCGCCTAGCGGAGGTGCTTGATGAATATTTAGATTGCTTTCGTGCCGCTAGAGGTCTGTTAACCTACCCTCTGTTGCGCTTTATGGAGGCTATTGAAGGAGTCGGTAAGCATTTCTGCATATTGCCCAATTATCTAAAGTTCCAAGAAGAGGTTCAACAGCTCGTGGCTGAGCGTTGCGGCATGACAGAAGCAGGAGGACGCCAATTAAACTATGGGATCGACCTTTTATCTAACAATAGGGCGCGAGAAGCCATTATTCAAATTTCGCAAGCTCGCTTCAAACTCGCCCATGAGGAGACGCTACTGGAAAGCGGAAGGGCTTCTTTGGCATTGGGTGTGGCATACGGGACGCTTGACCATTTATGGGCCGCTCGCGTCTGCTTTTTGGAGGCCGCCCAAATCGCCCTGTATTCTATAAAGACAATGCGAAATAACCCGAAGCGAGGCTATGATTGTGTAATTCGCCTTGCATGGACAGAACTTCGCCTTGGGCGGATTGCTCCGTTCCTTGCTTGGTGCAATTTCGCACATGGTCTAGCTCATCAAGTTGCGATCGCAGGTCAGGAAACATCTGGCATTTCTGAAGAACTTGAACGCCAAGATGGCTGTCTGGCGTGCCTATTTCTTAAACTCTCGAAAGAAAGTGCTACGGAGTTGCTGAATATTGAAGTGACTCTGGAGGCAATGGGACTTCAAAGCGCTAGGCTCGCATTGCTATTTGCAGCTGATGCCAAGCAGACTATCGAAAAAGAGTTATCAATCGGCCCTGATGAGGTCGAACACATGATTCAGTCATGGAAAGAGCAACCTGCTTATGATCAGTTAAATCATGGTTTGGTTAAACAAAATGGGCGTTTTAGCATCATCGAAATCATCATTTTAGGAGTGAAATATCGCATTCGTTGCGAAAATTCAATTGGGCCTCAAATATATGCGGAAACCATACTGGGAATGATCGAGTCAGCTTTTGCGGATGCGAACTGGAAGAATTTTGCTTTCGTAGTTGATACGGTAGAATTTTTGATCACTTCTGGAAGCAGTGGAAGCAATCCACCATCAATTGATCCATCTCTCTTCGGAATGGAAGTGCAGGAATTGGCATGGCATGGAGGCATGATTGAATGGATGCGCAACAAACCCAAGGATTACACGACGCATCTGCATGATCTCTTGATGAGCATACTATTATTCACCACAATTGATGCTAAAGATGACATTACACGAGAGCTTGCTGATTGGACTCGAAATGGCGTTTTTGATCGTGCTTGTGCTGTTGGGAGAAGCTTTGTGGCGCTTTTAGATTTAATCGGAGAAGATAAATATGACATCCAACATTGGGCAAAAGCCGCCGTTGCATCGTAGATTCGATGAAGCTGATTCTTTGCGTCAGATTAGAGACCGTTATATCGGCCTGAAGGATAGTATTGCCAATCAGGTGTCCCTTCTTCAGAAAAATGATGAGTTCCTTGGTATTTGCAGACACTACTATAGCCTGGGGTACAAGGACTGGCATATTTTGGCAGCAGTATTGAACCATATGTTAAACCTAGAAGCTGATAGGCTGAAGCTAGGCTGGTCTCCTGGAGATATGAAGCGTCGTCAACAGGTGGCTGACGACCTTCACAAGATTCAGTTTCCGAGTAAAATGTTTACTCGTCAGGATATGGACCGCTGCCTCAGCTTACATGCTATGACTTGCCTTCAAAGGTATGGATTTGAAATGCGAAATAACCGAGTTAAAACTGAAGTAGTCGAGCGATTTCTTCGTGAGCGAATGATGCACTTTACTTTGGACATCCCACATCTCCCAATGTTTGGCGAACCGCAGGGCAGTTGGCCGGTATAAGGACAAAAAGGACTGAAGAGACTTAAAGGACAGAGTCGCTATGCATGTACAATCTTGTGGGTTCAACTAGCAGCCGCGAGAATGCCTGCTGCTTTGTGGAGGGTCTCTTCGTACTCGTGCTGGGGGATGGAGTCGGCGACGATGCCGGAGCCGACGTGGAAGGTGATTTGATCTCCTTGCTGGACGGCGGTGCGGATGGCGATGTTCCACTGGCTGCGGCCGTCGAAGCCGAACCAGCCGATGGCGCCGGTGTAGAGGCCGCGGGCGTGGGGTTCGAGTTCGGCGATGATCTCGCTGGCGCGTTTTTTGGGTGCGCCGGTGATGCTGCCGCCGGGGAAGCAGGCGCGGAAGGCGTCGACGTGATCGACATGCGGGCGCAGGATGCCGGTGACGGTGGAGACGAGGTGAAACACCTGAGCGAAGCTTTCCACGCGCCAGAGTTCGGGAACGGCGACGCTGCCGAATTCGCAGACCTGGCCGAGGTCGTTGCGTTCGAGGTCGGTGATCATGAGGAGCTCGGCACGCTCTTTGGCCGAGGTGGTGAGCTCACGCACGGCGGCGGCGTCACGTGCGGGATCGTTGGCGAAGCGAGGACGCGTACCTTTAATTGGGCGTGTGGCGATGCGTGAGCCCTGCATGCGAAGGAAAAGTTCGGGGGATGCGGACAGCACGGTGGTACCGGCCAGCTGCATGAAGGCGGCATGCGGCGCGGGGGAAACAGCGCGCAGTTTTAAATAGAGGGCCAGCGCATCGGCGCCCTGCGGCCAGGCGGCGCGCCATGGGTAGGAAAGATTGACTTGGTAGATGTCTCCAGCGGTGATGTATTCCTGCGCGCGCTCGACCATGCGGATGAATTCAGCGCTGCTGACGCCTGGCTCGAACTGGAGGCGCGGGGCTGGGGCCGTGGTGCAGGCGGAGCTTTGCAGCTTGAAATCGCCGAATTCGAACCACTTGGCGGTGTCATGATGATAGACGAGGCCGTGCGGGTAGATGCCGAAGACGAAATGGCCGTCATAACCGACCCAGCCGTACAAACCGCCTGCCGAGGCCCGGGGAATGCGCAGTGCGGTGCGTACTTTTTCCCAGTCCCGGTCGATGTGGCCCCGCAATACGGCGACGGGCTCGGCGGTGAGAACGGAGACCGCGCCGGGTGAAGTCAGAGACGAATCCATCCACACCAAGCCCTCGCGATGGCACAGTTGTGCCGCGATTTCAGCGGGTGTGAAGGAAAATGCACACGGCCGGTAGTGCGGTGACGTTTCAATGGCATGAGAAAACAGCGGCAGGGTGTGACCTTCCGGCATTTTGAACGAAGAACCCTGAAACATTGACACTAGGAAGCCCAAATCGTACCATGAGCGTCTTTTTCAGCAACTTGTGACTCCTCCATCCACCATTCTATCTTCCGAGCGTGATCGTTCTTCAGCGGTTGCGATGGGAACGCTATGCGTACTGGCGGTGGTTCAGATGAGCCTGGCGTTCAAACTGCTCACAGCCCCCCCCTCTCCTGCGGCGGGAGCGAGCCCCATGGCAGCTGCGCCCGCTCTGACCTCAGCCCAGCCAAGCGTGGTGCCGGAGATCGGCCAGATCGCCCTGCCACCGAGTACCGCCAGTGCGCCACCACTGCCGGGGTCGTTGCTGCCAGCACCGGCACCTGCGGCCCCTGTTTCGAATGCTCCGCCACCCATTGGCTCATTCGACAAGATCGGAGCTGCGGCACCCATGCCCGCCCCTTCGTACATTCCCCAGGCTCCGCCCGTCGCCGTGACGCCTGTTGTTCCTGCGGCACCTGCTCCTGCCATGCCTGGGACCTCTCAGCCTTTCGCACCTGCTCCTGCCCTGCCTGGGACCCCTCAGACTTTCCCACCTGCTCCTGCAATACCCGGCACTTCTCAGACTTCCGCACCTCCGGCAGTGTCTGGCACGCAGGCTTCAGGGTTCAAGACGACTGCACCGCCTGGACCCAACTCCAAACCCGATGCCGCCACGGCACTGCTGCGTGATGTGAACTACGTCATCACGGCGGCCCAGGAGCTCCGTGGCCTGAGTGACATGCAGGGAACTTTGGAACTGCTGCGCAAGGCGGATGAACTGACGCCTGATCATCCGGCAATCATTGCGGAGATGGCGCAGACCTACGAACAGATGGGCATCACGGCCAAGGCGACGGACGCGTGGCGGCGCATTCAGCTTCTCGGGGCCACGAAGGCGGGCAGTTATTTTGAACTTGCCTCACGACGGCTGGGCGCGGGTTCGGCGGGGGTGGCAACACCTGCGCTATCGGCTCCCTCCGGTGCGGATGGCGAAAAGTTTCTGCGCCTCGGCGCCTGTCGGGCCACCCGTGATTTCGAGGTCCCCACCGGCGAACGCTACGTGCTGCATGTTCCCATCTCTCGTGCGGGCAACCGTCCGATCAATGCGCAGGAGCTGAATCTTGAGGTGTTCTTTTTCGACCGTGTGAACAACCAAACAGTGGCGCAGACCATCGCCCCTGAACCGGTTGAATCCTGGCAGACCGCTCCGGTGGACTGGAACGGCACCGGCGAGGAAGTGCTGGATGTCGTTTATCACCTGCCTGCACTCTCCGCCGCCGAAATCCAGCAGCATGGACGCCGTTCGTACTACGGGTACATGCTCCGGCTCTACTACAACAACAAACTCCAGGATGTGGCTGCCGAGCCCCGCGATCTCCTGGAGTTCGGAAACACACCCGGCGCCGCTCCTGCGGGTGTGAATCCGCTGCTCCCGCCGATGAGCAGATGATCGCCACTGACATGCCCGCATGACTCTTTTGTTTGTCGATTCCAATGCCGCGCTGCGCGGCAACCGAACCATCTGGCTCAGGGACAACCTCCCTGGCTACACCGTGGTTGATTTTGCCAGCCCTTCTCTAGCGGCTGCGTGGGTGGCGAAAGCCGACTCACTCGACATCCTCGTAACCGAGGCCATTTTTCAAACGCAGGAAACCGGCTTTGCCCTGCGCGACACGGTGCGCGCACGCTTTCCGCAAACACGGGTGCTTTTCACGACCCGCTACGACCTGACCGGATTTGAAGACCAGATCGCCGACGGCCTGGTGCTCAAGGATGCACCGTACACACCGGAGAAACTGCTGGATCGCGTGCGGGCGCTGCTGACGCTGCCGGTGGAGTCTAATGAACCGCCCCCGGTCATGGTGCCTGGCACCGTACTGGGAAACTACCAGGTGCTGGAGCGGCTCTACATTGAAAGGGAGTCTGAAACGTACCGTGCGCTGCAGATCACCGTGCAACGACCGGTGGCGCTGGTGCTGCTGAAGCCAGAGTTTTTGAAGCAGCCGGACGTGGTGGCGAAGTTCAAGGAACGTGAGCGGGTGAAAGCCTCGCTGATGCATCCGCGCATCGCCCCGCTGTATGAGGCGGGTGAGACGAACGGGTGGTTGTTTTACACGCGTGAACTGCCACGCGGCCGCAGCTTGTCGGAGATCGAGCTGACGGATGAAATGCTGACCGAGCGCCGCCTTGCGGAGGTTTTGTTCGGAGTGGCGGAGGCGATGCAGTTTGCCACGGAGCGTGGTTACCATCATCGGAGCATCTCGCCGCGAGACATCTACATTGATGCGGACCATCAGGCGAGCATCGTGAATTTCTTCCGCCCGTCCGTGCCCAAAAAGCGCGATCCGCAGGCGGATGTGAAGGCATTCCTGGACCTGATGCGCCCCATCGCTGCAGAAGGCAAATCCCGTGGACTGCTGCAATCGCTGGCTGACGCCAACCACGACTGGAACGGACTGCTGAACGCGCTCGATGATGTGCGCGACGACATGCGTGAGCGCAGCATCGTGCGCAAGATCGAGGCGGAGACGCTGCCGGTGAACGTCAACGGCAACAAACCCTGGTGGGTCTGGGTGATGATCGTCTTAATCCTGGCCGTCGTTGCAGGCCTCGGTGCCTTGATGAACGGCAACAACACCCTGCCCACTGCCAATGCCTCAGCGCTTCCCATCGAGATGGTGAAGATCCCCGCCGGCACTTTCACTTATCAAAAGAACGATCACATCAAACTGCCGGAATTTTGGATCAGCAAGAATGAGGTCACCATCGGCCAGTATGCGGACTTTCTGAAGGCTCTGAAAAAAGCACCCACGGCAGCCTTTGATCATTCCCTGCAACCGAAGACCAAAACGAGCCACGAACCTGTGAAGTGGGGCCAGTATTATGCGGCAGCCAAAGCGGGCACCACGTTCAACGGTGAGAGCATCACACTGAACACACCGGTGTCCCAGGTGGACTGGTGGGATGCGTATGCCTTTGCCAAATGGAACGGGCAGCGCCTGCCGACGGAGCAGGAATGGGAAAAAGCCGCCCGTGGTGATCACGGCTGGATTTACCCCTGGGGAAACCAGCCCAACAGCAAGGCGGCCAATCTGGGCGATGATTACGATGCTTCGCCGAAAGGCAAAGGTGGCAAGATCGACGGGTACAATCTCTGGGCGCCGATCACACGCGTCACGCAGGACGTCAGCCCCTACGGTGTGTGTGACATGGCCGGGAACGTGAGCGAATGGACTGCAGGCGAAACGCAGTCCGGCGAATGGCCCTCTCACCCGGATTACATCGACATCAAGGTGCCTGTGGTGCGTGGCGGGCACTTCGGCCTGAAGAGCAACGACCAGTTGCTCACCGACAGACGCTTTCCTGAATCCGCGAATGAGGCTACACTCGCGCGCGGCTTCCGCACCGCCAGCAGCACCGCCCCCGCCGCCAGCACTGCTCCTCCAGCCAAACCCAAGTCTTAAAGCTTATGAACCGCATCCTCCTACTCTTGATCCTCTGCCTGTGCTGCGGCCAGGCCCGTGCTCAATATGTCACGAATCTCACCCTGCTGAAAAATCAATTCCTCACGGGCGAGCCGGTGGTGGCCGTGGTGAGTGTCACCAATCGCTCCGGCGCGGATGTGATCGTGGGCGGTCATGGCGCACCCGACTGGCTGCAGTTTGAGATCACCCAGTCCACCGGACAGCGGCTATCTCCTGTAGGCATCGGTTCGGAAGAGCCCATCACCCTGCCTGCGGGCGGCACGACGAAGCACACGGTGGAAATTTCCGGCGGCTATTCCACGTCCAGTCTCGGCACCTTCACCATTCTTGCGAACGTACTGCATCCCATCTCCGGGCAGTACTTCATGTCCAATAAACTGCGCATGACCATCACGGACTCCAAGCCGAACATGTTTGACCAGCCGTTTGGCGTGCCTCAAGGCTTCGATGGTGCCGGGCGTCAGCGCCGCTACCAGGTCATCCTGTTTCGTGAGCTTGATGACTTGCAGCTTTACTGCCGCATCACGGATGACCGCAGCGGGGCCTACATCGCCACGTTCCTGCTGGGGCCTGCGATGATGGCGGTGCAGCCGCAGATCAGCATCGATGTGCATAACAAGCTGCATGTCTTGTTCCTGGCGATGCCACATGTTTTCTGCCACGTGGTGGTGAACCCGGATGGCAAGGTACACCAGCGCACGTACTACAAAGATCCGGAAGGCAACCGCCCTTCCTTGGTGATGACCCAAGGCGGAGCGCAGGTGGTCGGCGGAGAATCTTTTGACCCCGGTGCGCCGGCTCCGCAAAGAAAAGCCCTGCGCAAAGCCTCCGAACGTCCTTCAACGGAAAAGGGCGAGGTGCCGAAAGCGAAGAAATAACGCTAGGACCCGAGGTTCTGCGGGCGTTATGCATGCTCATGCATTTTCGTTTCTCCCTCTGCCTTGCTCTTTCTCTCGCACTGAGCGCTCTGCACGCTGCCGACCCCAAACCGGCGGCGAAGGCCAGCGCCAACGGCCCGAAGTGGAAAAAGCTCACGCCGCAGACTCCGGCCGGATTCACGCTGAAGACGATCGAGGTGGCCAAGTATCCTGAGCACACCGTGGAGCTCTACGTTTATGTGCCTGATGCGGCGGGAACATGGCCCTGCATCCTGGACATTCATGGCGGGGGCTGGAAGGCGCGGCAGGTGGAGGCCGACAAGCCGATGATGGAGCGCCTGGCGCAACGGGGATTCGTGACCGCGCTGGTAAGCTACCGCCTTTCCACCGAAGCGAAGTACCCGGCGGCGCTGCACGACTGCAAAGCCGCGCTGCGATGCCTGCGTGCGCATGCGAAAGAGTTGAAGATCGACCCTGAACGCATCGGCTGCATGGGCGGCTCTGCCAATAGTGTTCGGCACAGCGTTTGAGGTGGGGCGATGTGACAAAAATGTTGCTGTACCTTTGGGCGAAGGGTGGCATGAAGTTGCTGATGGCTGCAGCCCGAGTCCCAGCCCCCAAGATTGAAGCCGCCCAGCTGCGGCACTGGAAGCTCATCGAGCAGTTCCAGCGTGTGCTCGACGAGGTCAGCCCGCAGCATCAGCCCCACCGCAGCGAGCACGACCCGCGGCGCACCCTCCACCAGCGCGACTACTTCTCGCTGTTTTTGCTCGGCCTGTTCAACCCGGTCATCAGCTCCATGCGCGGGCTCTGCCAGGCCAGCAGGCTGCAGCGCACGCAACGCTCCCTGGGCACCCTGCCCGCAAGCCTGGGCAGCTTCTCGGAGGCGCAGAGCCTCTTTGATGCGCGGCTGCTCCAGGCCGTGCTGGAGCGCCTGGTGGCGGACCTTCCCCCGCAGCCCGGTCCCGGCGGCGTGGACCTCGCCGCGCTGCGCGTGGTCGACAGCACCTTGTGGTATGTGCTCCCGCGCATGGACTGGGCCACCTGGCGCAGCCAGTACAAGGACCAGCGCGCCGTGCGCCTGCACATCAAATACCGCCTGGCCGACGGCCTGCCTGCCGGCGGCCTGCCCTCCAACGGGGTTTTGTGCGAGCGCAAAGCCCTGCGCCAGCAGCTCAAGGCCGGGGAGTTCTACATCGGCGACCGCAACTACGGCATGAACTACCGCTACCTCGAGGAGCTCCAGAGCGCCGGGTGCGGCTTTCTGATGCGCCTGCGCCAGAACCAGGTCAAGGTGGAGACGCTCCAGGAGCTGCCGCTGAGCCAGCGCGACATTGAGGCCGGCGTCTGCCGTGATGAGCGCGTCATGCTCGGGGAGAGGGCCCTGTGCAGGCGCGGCCCGTTCCGTCTGGTGGTCGTGGACCGGCCCGACATGGAGGAGCCCGTATGGCTGGTGAGCAATCAAATGGCCGAAGAGCTCAGCGCCGGGGAGCTCGCCGGACTCTACCGGCAGCGCTGGGAGGTGGAGGGTTTTTTCCGCTGGCTCAAATGCCTGCTGCCCTGCCGGCACTGGTTTGCGGAGAGCGAAAACGGCGTGGCCATCCAGATCTATGCCGCGCTGATCTGCGCGGTGCTTTTGACCCGCAGACTGGGGCGGCGTCCGAGCAAACGCATGCTGGAGATGCTGGCCTTTCATCAGATGCAGACGGCCAGCAAGGAGGAGCTTGCCGAGGCGCTGCGGCTTGAGGTGAAGCGAGCCACCCGGGTGCGCAAGCCGCGGTATGGCACGCTGAGCAACTGGAAACCCGCATAGCAAGGGCTGTGCAGGCGCGCTCGCGCGCCAGGGCTGCGCGTGCCCGGATGCCACGATGTCGCCCACCTCCCACTCCCTGGCCCTTTCACCGCCGCCTCAATTCAAAAATGCTTGGCTCCATTCACCCCTCAATAGCAGACCGCGTGCCGAACAGTACTGGCA
>NZ_JBIPNG010000044.1:0-24837 GCF_044373815.1 Prosthecobacter sp.
TCAGCGGCTTGAAGACCGCTGTGCTGTATGAACTGCCGCGCGTCGATCTGAATAGCGAACAGGTGCTGGCCGATCTCAGTGCCAGTGTGCAGGCGGCGATCATCGAGGTGCTGGTAGAAAAACTGGTGCTCGCGGCCAAGCAATGCGGCGAGACACTCGTCACTGTGAGCGGCGGGGTCAGCTGCAACCGAGGCCTGCGCTCGGCGCTCACCGCGCGCTGCGCCAAAGCAGGCCTGCAACTGCTGCTCGCAAGGCCGGATCTTTGCACCGACAATGCCAGCATGATTGCTTTCGCCGCTGCGCAACGTTTCAGCATTGGTCACACCTCTCCCTTGGAGGCGGATGTGGATCCCAATCTTTCTCTTGTCAGTTAATCCTTCTCTTCCTTTTCATGCGCCCGATCATTCTTCTTCTCTGCGCATTCACCAGCCTCCAGGCAGGCGACTGGCCGCAGTATCTCGGCCCGCAGCGTAACTGCACGGCCACCGACGAAACCGCCATCGTTGGCAGCACTGAACCCGAGATCGTGTGGAAGCGCATGCTGGGCAGCGGTCATGCCGGAGCGGTGGTCAGCGACAACTGCGTGATCATGACCCATCGTCAGGGCGGCGAGATCATCACGGAGGCGCTCGCTGCTGCCGACGGCAAATCCATTTGGAAACACGCCTGTCCAACCGCCTACCGCGACAGCTTTGGCTTCGACAACGGCCCCCGTGCCGTGCCGTGCATCGCTGCAGGAAAAGTCATCACCCATGGACCGGAAGGCATGGTCCAGGCGCTCGATTTCAAGACGGGCGAGCTGATCTGGAGTTATGACACCGTCGCCGAACTCGAATCACCGCAGGGGTACTTTGGCCGCGCCTGCTCACCGCTCGTCACGGATGGCAAAGTGCTGCTCAATGTGGGTGGCAAGAATGCCAAGGGCGGGGCGGGCATCATCGCGCTGGATCTTGCCACGGGAAAACTCGTCTGGCAGGCCACGGAAGATGAAGCGAGTTATTCCTCCCCCCTGCTGATCCCCGGAGATCTGGGAGTGAGCGCCTTCTTCACGCGGCGCGGTGTCCTTCTGACGCAAACCAGTGACGGCAAGGTGCTGGCGGATGACTACTTCCGCGCCCAGATCGACGCCTCCGTCAATGCGGCTGCCCCCGTGCCGTGCGGAGATGGCAGGCTGCTTTTTACCGCCGCGTATGACGTGGGTGCTGGCCTGTGGCAGTGGAACAAGTCTGAACGCAAACTGACCAACGTGTGGAAAAAAGCCGACACACTCGACTGCCACTACACCACGCCGGTATATCACGCCGGACATGTCTTTGGCCTGCACGGCAGGCAAGAGAGCGGCATGACGTTGCGCTGCATCTCCGTGGCCGATGGCAAGATCGCCTGGGAAGCGCCGGATCGCCTTCAGGGCGGCACCCTGATTCTGGTGGGAGACAAAATCCTCCTGCACAGCGAAGCCGGTGAACTGTGGATCTTCAGTGCCGACCCGAAGAAATTCAATCTCCTGCAACGCAGCCAGATCACCCGCGCGGGACATCGCAGCCATGACGCCTACTCAAATGGCCAGCTTTACGCCCGGGATGCGGAGAAACTGGTCGTGCTGAAGGTGAAGTAGGCGCTGGATTGATCCGCAGGCGCGTCTAGTCTGCGCTGCATGGCTCAGATCGGTAAACGCAACTCCCTCATCGTCCTTCACAGTACGCCGCACGGCATTTATCTGGATGGGGGTGATCATGGCGAGATTCTGCTGCCGAACCGTTACATCCCTAAAGGCACCAGTCTCGGAGAAGCCTTGGACGTTTTCATCTATCGTGATTCCGAGGACCGCCTCGTGGCTACCACGGAAGTGCCGCTCGCCATGGTGGGCGAGTTTGCCACGCTGGAAGTCGTGAGCGTGAACCGCAACATCGGTGCGTTTTTGAACTGGGGGCTGCTCAAAGATCTGCTGCTGCCGTTTCGTGAGCAGGCGGATCAGGTTTACGTGGGAGACAAGGTCGTGGCCTACATCATGCTGGATGAGAAAACGGACCGCATCATCGCCACCACACGCCTGAACCGGCACCTGAGCCGCGAGCGCCCGCCGTTCAAACCGGCGCAGCCTGTGCCTTTGCTGATCACCGCCCGCACCCCGCTGGGCTACAATGCCATTGTTGCGGGAACGCATGTCGGACTGCTCTACCACACCAACATCGGTGCACCGCTGCAAGTCGGACAAAGAATTAACGGCTTCGTCAGCGCCGTTCACCCCAGCGGAAAGATCGACCTCAGCCTGGATGCCTCGGGCTATCAGCGCGTCGCATCACTGACAGATCGCATTCTCGAAGCGCTCAAGAACAACGGCGGAAAGCTCGACTTTGACGACGACAGCCATCCCGAAGCCATTCGCAGCCACTTTGAGGCCAGCAAAAAAGCGTTCAAGCAGGCACTCGGCTCGCTTTACAAACAGCGCCGTATCCGCTTCACGAATCCCGGCATTGAAATCCTGGACGTTCGTGAAGCGAAAGACGGTGACTGGAAGCCTTCTGGCCCGGAAGCCAAATGATCAAGGCAGCGGGAAACGCTGGTTCGTCTCACTGACTTCCTTGCGGATTTGAGCCAGGGCGGCTTCGTCCTCACGGTTCGTCAGCGCACGGTCGATCCAGGCGGCGATCTGTTTCATCTCAGCTTCCTTCATGCCACGCGTGGTGACGGCTGGAGTGCCGACACGAATACCGCCGCCGAGGGTGATTTTCTCGGTGTCGAAGGGAATGCCGTTTTTGTTCACGGTAATTGCAGCCTTGTCGAGAGTCTCGCTGGCAACCTTGCCATTGAGGCCTTTCGGGCGGAGATCGACGAGCATGAGGTGGTTGTCCGTGCCACCACTGACGATTCGGTAACCAAGCGCTGCGAGAGCCGCAGCAAGGGCCTGGGCGTTTTTGACAACCTGGGCGGTGTAGTCTTTGAAGCCGGGCTTGAGGCATTCGCCGAAGCAGACGGCCTTGGCGGCGATGACGTGCATGAGGGGGCCGCCCTGCACGCCCGGGAAGACCTGGCTCTGAATCTTTTTGAAGAGGTCCTCGCGATTGGTGAGGATCATGCCGCCACGCGGGCCACGCAGGCTCTTGTGCGTGGTGGTGGTGACAAAGTCCGCATACTCCATGGGAGAAGGATGCGAGCCGCCAGCCACGAGACCAGCGATGTGGGCCATGTCCACGAACAGATAAGCACCCACGCTTTTGGCGATCTCGCTCATCTTTTTGAAATCGATGATGCGAGGGTAGGCGCTGGCGCCGGCGGTGATCATCTTGGGCTGCTCACGCAGGGCCACTTCGGCGAGTTCGTCGTAGTCGATGAGTTCGCTTTCCTGATTCACACCGTACTGGCAGAAGTTGTAGAGGCGGCCGGAGAAGTTGGCCGGATTACCGTGTGTAAGGTGGCCACCGTGGGCGAGGTTCATACCCAGCACCTTGTCGCCGGGCTGAAGCACGCTGAAATAGACCGCAGCATTGGCCTGCGAACCGGAGTGCGGCTGCACATTGGCGAATTTGGCGCCAAACAACTCGCACGCGCGATCGATGGCAAGCTGCTCGACTTTATCGACTTCCTCGCAACCGCCGTACCAGCGTTTGCCGGGATAGCCTTCGGCATACTTGTTCGTGAGGCAGCTGCCCTGGGCGGCCATGACCGACTTGCTGGTGAAGTTTTCACTCGCAATGAGTTCGATGTGGTCCTGCTGACGGTGCTGCTCGCCGCGAATGATGTCAGCGACGGCGGGATCATTCGCTTCCAAAATATCGAGCGGGTGCGGCTGTGCGTTCATCTTGTCCACCCGGCGGCCATGGCGGCCACCGGCAAAGGGTGTTTTCAGCCATGTGTCCACGATCTCGTTCGCGGTGGCCTCCGGGGTGTTTTTGCCGGAGAGGCACAGCACGTTGGAGTTGTTGTGCTCGCGCGTGATGGCGGCGGTTTGGGCGTCACTGACAAGCGAGGCCTGAATGCCCACATGGCGGTTCGCGGCGATGCACATGCCGATGCCGGTGGTGCACACCAAAATGCCCGCATCAGCCTCGCCAGACAACACCTTGTCAGCGACCACTTCGGCGTAATCAGGGTAATCGACGGAATCATGTGAATTCACCCCCAGATCCTCCACGCCATAACCGGCGGATTGCAGGTGTGCGACGACGGCATTTTTCAATTCCACTCCGCCATGGTCGGCGGCGATGGCGAGTTTATGGGGAGGGCTGCCGTTGGGATTGCTGGTCATTTTTTTTCGCGTTGGGGTGAAGGTCGAAGATGGGTGGGCGATGGCTGCTGTCATCCATCATTTTTCTTCCAGGTCTGGTCGATGTAAGCAAGCAGGCTGGGAAGTATTTTTTCCAGGCTGCGCAGCGTCTCTTCATAAGCTGAGCGGCCCTGTCCAAATGGGTCAGAAACGTCCCTGCCGCGCAGGGCGTCTTCGGCGGCAAATTCAGAGACAAGGTAAACTTTGTCAGCCTGCGCGGGAAATTCATCCGCGATGGCCGCCATGTGATGCGAAGACATGGCAAAAACATGCGTGGCCTGTTCCAAGGTCTTCTGATCGAGCATGCGGCTCTGAAAACTGGCAAGATCGAGACCGCGATCCTTCAGCAAAGCCGCCGTGTGTTTGCTGGCAGGCATGCCGGGCGCCGCAGCCACACCTGCGCTGGAGACCTGATAGTCAGCGCGTTCCTTGACGAGATCACGGAAAAGCGCTTCCGCCATCGGGCTGCGGCATGTGTTGCCAGTGCAGACAAAAAGAACGTTTTTCAAGATGCTGAGCGGGTTTGGTTCGATCCCGCCAGAGCAGACGGGGGAGGTCAGTGTGTCGCGACACCTCCATTTTGTCAAAGGCGGAGCAGTTTGTGCTCATAAGCATTTTCGTGGAATATCCCGCTTGCCAAAGGGGAGGCTCATGGGCTTTGCTTCCGTTCCTCTTATTTTCAAGCGCTTAACATCGGATGGCGGAACGATACAAAATATATGAAAAGCTCGGCATGGGCGGCGTTGGAGCCGTCTTCCGCGCTTATGACAGCCAGTTGAAGCGCTGGGTTGCCGTCAAACGACTGCTGACCGCCAACGAAGCTGACGTAGACAAAGGTGTCGCTTCCGAGCTGCGACGTGAGGCGGATGCACTCGCCTCCCTGCGCAATCCGAACATCGTGACCATCTTCGACGTGGCCAGCGATGACGAAGGATTGTTCATTGTGATGGAACTGCTGCAGGGTGAAGACCTCGCAGATGTCGTCGCCCGCGGCCCGCTGCCCTACGACGATTTCAAAGAACTGGCCTCGCAGACGCTTGAAGGTCTGCTCGCTGCGCACCAGCACCACATCCTGCATCGGGACATCAAACCGGAGAACATCAAGGTGGAGCGCCTTCCCGGCGGTCGCATGCAGGCGAAGATCATCGACTTCGGTCTCGCACGGGCAGGATTGCGCGCACGCAAACAGACGGAGGACCAGGAAGGCACGGTGATGGGATCCATTTACTACATGGCTCCCGAGCAGCTGACGCGAGAGCCCGTGGATGAACGTACGGATCTCTACTCTCTGGGCTGTGTCTTTTATGAGGCACTCTCCGGCAGAAAGGCGTTCGATGGGGCTTCGATGGCCGAGGTTATCGACAAGCACATCGACCACATCCTGGTGCCGCTGCATGAAATCGCCCCGCATGTACCGCAGTGGCTGGGAGCTTGGTGCGCACGCCTCATGGCCCAAAAGCCTGATGACCGCCCGGCCAACGCGCAGCAGGCCATCGAAGAATTCCGTGCCTGGGAAAAAATGCCCACCATGGTGCCCTACGGTCCCTGGATGGGCATGTACGCGCCGCCGCCCGTTTATATGCCGCCGGGAACAGGCACGGTGCCGCTGACGGGTTATTACCCCCCACCCGAAGCTCAGCCCGCCTATGCCGAGCCGGTTGCCGTGGAAGTCATTCCCGAGGCGCAGCCTGTTGTTGAGCTCGCCGCGCTCACGACGCCGCTTGCCCCTGCGCCGCGCAGGCCTGGAAGTGGGCACACGACAGCGATGCAGCGCCCGCCATCGGCGGTCCGGTCTTCTTCATCCTCCTCGGCTTCGTTCATTCAGACAAACGCGAAGCTGATCAAGCAAGTCGCCATTATCGGCGGAGGCGTCATCCTGCTGGGCATCGGCGGCTGCTTTTTCTTCGGCAAAAAGCCCGGTGCTTCATCATCCAATAATTCAGCGCTGTCCGCTATTGGCATCTCGTCCAATCCGCCCAAGGTCAGCTACCAGCTACCGCAGGACCGACCATTTCCTCCTGTGGACCGTGGCATCTCACTCTTTTATGTGGGCAACACCGCCAACCTGACCAACCGCAAAGGCGGCGACGGCAAACCCGCTCAAGCCAACCCAAACGAGCCGGTCATCGAGTGGCATGACCTTTCTGAGAGGGGTGGCGACAACATTTTGCGCAGCTATCAGAAGAGTCCGGACTACGCGCCCAAGCGCACCAACTGGCCGGAAGCCGCCAAGGGTGGCACCCCGAAGCCAGGGCGGGTCGTGCTCGATTTCCATTCCCGCAATGGAAAGCCCTGCATCCTGGAGCTTGATGATACAGGCTCTGAAACACAGAACATGCCCTTCGGAAGCAAGGATGTCGGAGTCCCCAACGATAAAGGACTCACCGTCGTCATCGCTTTTCAAGCCGACGCTGCCAAGCTCCCCATGCGTGTTTTCACCCTCGGCAATGACGACGGCACCACGGTGTCTCTGCTGGTGGACGAGAAGAAGAACCTCGTGGCAGAAGTTAAAAACGCAGGTGGCAGCCCCACGCTGATCTCCAAAGATGTGAACGGCACGCTGGCCTGCCTCGCTTTTGTGAGCTGGAATGCCAGCACGGGCCTCGTGGAGCTCCGTGCACGAGATGCCGATGGCAAGGCCTTCACCTCTTCCGGCAGCAAGTCCACCGCTCCTTCCAAAGCACTCAACTGGCTGCTGATCGGACGTGGTCAGGACAGCAGTGGTGGAAGCGTCAGTCCACAGGATCAGTTCAGCGGATATCTGGCAGAATTCTTCGTCTACTCCATCATCTTGAAGCCCGACCAGACCCAGCTCATCGACGGCCGGGTGCGTGACTGGTACTTCCAGCCGGCAGCTCCCCCACCTCTCAACACTCGGTTGAGAACGAAACTTGCCTGGATCGAGCCGCGCAGTGCATGGAAGTTGAACGCCAGCCTCAAAAAGGAAGACTGCGCAAAGGCCGTGGACAACAACACCGGCTCCCGTTGGGCAACGGGAGTTCCCATGAAGGGCGGGGAGTGGTTCACCGTCGAACTGCCCGCCGAGGAAAACATTGCCGGACTGGCCCTCGACAGCCAGGCCAGCAATCAGGACTACCCGCGCAAGTACAAAGTCGAAGTGTCGTCCAACGGCGCACAGTGGAACCCAACAGATGCCCAGGGAGATGGGAATGTTGTGACCGAGATCGTTTTCAAAACACCGCAGAAAGCACGTTTTGTGCGCATCACTCAGCTCGGCGTGGCCAGCAACTACTGGGGCATCAACGAACTGGTTCTGTTCAAGAAGTAGCCAGATTCCCTGAACGGGCGGCTCCTATCAGTTCATCACACCACACAGGGCGCCACGTATGAGGTGTGCCTGTTCATGACTCAGCCCAGCAGGAGCGGCCACCGCGGCATGCACCATGCCGGCAGCTGTTTCACACGGGATCACAGTGAGCACATTCCCGGATGCCAGCGGCTGGTGAATCACCGGAGGCGTTTCACAGGCCGACATCGCGCTCGAACGGATCGCCGCTCCACAGGCCATCATGGTGGAAAGCACCAGCCCGGCTTTCGCCTCCCCACCCCACAGGACTTCGCCGTCATCACTCATCACAAGAAGCTGTCCCCCCCCATCATGCAGCACCTGTCGCGCCCAGCTTGCAAATGCAGCCAGGCGCACATCACGCGAACCTTGCGGGGTTTTAAAGGCGGCTGTCTGCGAAGGAGCGGCCGTGAAATCCGCCACCATATCAGCTGCGACTTCTTCATTGCATAATTCGGCCTCCTCGGCGTCACCGCTTCCATCATGAAAAGGAGCAAACACTGTGATTCTTTCCTTGGATGGTGGCTCCACTGGCACACTCTCGCTCATGCGGGTGAGGATGCCCGCGTCGGTCGCACGCTGGCGAATCGCACGCAGTTTGTCACGGATTCGACTCAGGGGCAGCGCGGCAGCGGGGTTGGGAATGGACAGACCGTGCTCGTCATCATCCGTTTCATCTTCCATCACTGGCGGTGGCTCTGGTTCGTAAGCCAATGTTTCAGCCTCTACTACAGCAGGCTCTGCTCTCACGGACGGTTCCTGCCAGTCCATGGCAAATCCCCAGGCCTCGGCTGCATTGCCCGGCGAGGCTTCAGGCGTCGTATCGATCTCAATGAAGCCTGACGTTTCCTCCGCGCCTGCCTCCTGAGGTGCGATCTGCGCCACCAGTGCCTTGATCCGCTCGGCATCAATCCATGAGACTTGCATGGCCATGCTCCCTTTCACGTTCGTGGGTCAATCCAATCCGCTGCTCCAGCTCGGCAGCAATCTGGTCAAAAATCAGTGCCTCGGGCGGCGGGTTGCGCTTTGTCAGCGCCACAGGCACTCCCAGAGCACTCGCTTCGAGAAATGAGGACAGGCGCGGAATGCTCTGCTGAAACATCAGGTTTGCAGGCAGCATTTCGCGCAGCTCCCGCGCAACCTTCAGGCTCATCTCGTTTTCTCGCATCACCATCGTCAGCAAAATGCCCGCCACACGCACTCCAGCCCCCTCTGCACGAAAACGCGCCAGCGTCTCCAGCAAATGCGGCACACTGCGGATCGCCAGCGGCTCGGCCTGCTGGGGCAGCACCACAAAATCACAGGCTTTCACCACCGCTTCCGTCGTGCTGCTCATCCCGGCCGCTGTGTCCATCAGCACGACATCGACACCTCGCAGCTCGGCCCCCCGCAACAAATCGGCCAGCCGAGCCGGAACCTCATGCACCGACCAGCCCTGCCTTGCGCAAGTGTCATACTGCCCGGCGGGTACAATCTCCAGTTCTGGGAGCCTTGTCGGCACAACCATCTTGTTCAAATCTCCGCCGCGAACGAGAAACTCATGAAAGCCCTCACGCGCCTTGGTGCTCTTCGCCAGCGACAAGCCCACTCCGCCCTGCGGATCCGTGTCAATCAACAGCACGCGCCATCCGCGCCGCGCCAGTGAGTAGGCGAGGTTGATGCACAACGTGGTTTTACCCACGCCGCCTTTCTGACTCGCTGTTGCAATCGCTATCACACGTCGATGCTAGGATGGGTTTGCCGAATGGCAAGGAAGTTGCGCAGCAGACCATTCAAGATTAAATCCAGCCGGTCTCCGCCGGCGGGGATCATCCCTGCCCCCTCACATGAAACCGCCTCTTTGCTTTTGTTGTCTGGTGCTCTGCTTGACGAGCCTTTCTTGTGAACGCCATGCGGAGCTCAAGCGTGAAATCGCCGTACTCGAGGCCACACTTAAAAAAGACGAAGCAGCCACCCAGCAGTACGATAAAGACATCGCCGCACTCGGTGGCAAGGAGGGTTTGACGCGTCTTCTCGAACAAGCCCAGATCAAAGCGGATCAGCTGCGTCCGCTGGAATTTGTCAATGCCCCCAGGGAGCGCAAGCTGTCGGCCATTGAAACCGAGTTCGCCATGCTCAAGCCCGCCGCTGAAGCATTCAAGGCAGCGCAACCCAAGTAAGTCACACCACAAAACACCGTGTTTGAATTTCGATTCAGCTCCTTTCTCAAGGCCCTGCTTTTGTTCGCCTGCATCATCGGCGGCTGCGACTACCTTTCCAAACTCGACAAACTCAAGGCGGACCTTGCCGAATTGAAATCCCAGGCCGACACCGCCCGGGAGACAGCGGATCTCCGCCGGCAGGAATGGACTGAGATCAAAACCGCCAAAGACAAGCTGGATCAGCTGGAGGCACGCATGACGGAGGTCATTCGGCAGCGCGACCTTCTGGATACCAAAGAGCGCAAACTCACCGGCGAAATCAAATACATGGCAGATTCCATGGCGGCAGCCGTGGAAAAAATCCGCTCAGCCGCCATCGGCACCGAGATCTCGGAACTCAGGCTGGCGGAACGTCCCGCCTTGCTCAATGCGAAAATCCTCAAGATCACCGACGATGCGATCTCCTTTCTGCACGAAGATGGGGTGGCCAGCCTCCATGTAAAAACAAATGACCTGCCGATGGAGTTTGTCCAGAAGTATGACCTCGGGACAAAGTCCATCCATAGGAGCCTGCAACGCCTGAAAGATGAACTAAGTCCACCGGCGTCATCCAAATCAGGCACCTCGGGCAGAACCAAGGGCTTGTAGCATTTTTACCGATCAAAGCGGAATGCTCGGTATTGACATCGCCTGGAGGCAACCATCCTCCATTGCACACCTCCCGCATCTCCAGATACCTGTTCCCTGCTCTGGGCTGCGGATATACGCACGCACTTTATGCCGTCGCAGCCCACGGTTGAGCGAAGCTGCCTCTCCCTCATAGGCACCGCCCATCAAGGCTGCTCTTACTCACCCATCGTAGGTGCGTAATATTTGGTTAGCGTCAGCCTCTCGCTCGGGGAAACTCCTTCATTCAAGCTCCTGAAGACCGTGAGGTCATGCCTTATGGCGTATGTTGCCGCTTTGTCACTTGAGCCAAGCTGGTTATCATACTCCTCTTGACTACAGATTTCAGCAGCCCTTTATCACGACACGGTCGTGACGTGGCCCAGCTTGAAAAGGACCGTCAACGCAATTTCCAATCATGCATGATTGTATAAACATTCTTCTATCCACCACCTCCTATAACCAATATGCCGTATTGGCTGCGCACAGAGAGTGAATGTTCGTGGGAACTTTCACATGCAAACATTATTTCTACATGTATTTTTAGCTAGGGAATCCGTCTTTCTTAGCAGCCACACAACATTGCCTAAATGAACCGCCCCCTTATTTTAACCAGCCTAGCAGCCATTATTTTAGCAAGTTCTTGCGACCAGCCTCGTGTGCTGATCACTGAACGTGCGAACATCGAAGCAGAAATTCTACGCACCAATGAAGAAATGCGTGCTATTGATGCCAAATTCGAAACGCTTCGAGCATCTCCCTTCTCGTACGGAAAGACCTTTGATCGACACTATGAAGATGTGTTGAAAAAAAATACGGAATTGGAGGGGGAGCTGGCATACATGAGCAAAAAGTGCGCCGAGGGCGAGGCTGCCCTGCGTGAAATCCATACCCGTTTGGATACCTACAAAGCCAAATACCTGTACTAAATTTAACTATCGGTCACCATGTTTGAAGAATCAAAAATCTGGGTTTTGCTGTTCATTGTCGGCATCCTTATTTCATTAGGTTACGGCTCCCACTACCTGAGTTCAGTGGATGAAGCCAATTTAGCGCTACAGGACAGCAAATCCAAGCTCATGGACATGCGCGAACAGGTAATTCTTAGGAATAAAGCTTGGGATGAAAATGCGGGAATTGTTGGAAAACTCCAGACAGAGGCTGACAAAAACGCGACTCTCCTCAAGGCAAAAGACATCTTGGACCAGCGTTTTGCTAAAGCTGAGAAAGACTTGAATTTAGCCCTCGAATCCATGAAAACTGCCGTGGATAAAACCCGCAACAATGCACAGGGTACGGAAGTGGCGGAAATCACTTTATCCAACGGCAAGGCTCTGCGTAACGTCAAAATGCGTAAAGTGGAAGACCAGGGCATTTCCTTGATCCATGCCGACGGCATCGGCACAATTCCAGCGGAGCTGCTTCCTGATAATCTGAAGGAACAATATGATTTGGGGCCGAATGCGCTTGTCCCCATGATTCAGAAAGCCCAAACAGCTCTTATACAAAAGCCTGACAAGGACAATGAAAACAAACTGCCACCCACTCCCGAGACGCCTTCCGACAAACCAAATACCAAAACCACCATTGATGACTCCAAGGTAAAGCAAATCAAGTTGCGGATGGCTGAGCTGGATTCGCGCATTACAACCTATGACAAAGCGCAGGAGAAATTTCGACAGGCTGCGTTAAATCATCAATCACTAGCAACGAGCGCCAAGGCTCGTGGGCAGCCTTCTACCCGGCACACCGAAAATGCGAATGAAAATTTAGCCCAAGCAGCTGTGCTGGAACGCCAGGTGGCCGCTCTGCGTGAAGAACGTGGAAAGCTCAATGTCGAGCTCGAGTATGCGATTAGAGGCAACTGACGCCTAATCTCCGCTCGCTACCTCCAGATTCAGGGGCGTGTAGTGCTCCATGTAGCCGATCATCATCTCATCGAAGGTTTGCTGCCCCCAGCGCACGGTTTTAGTGGGATCAGGGTTGGCCGGATTGCCGGAGCTGTTGTCAAACACGGCGGTGATCTTCACCTTGCTGCCGCGAGGAAGAAAATGCGGCATGGCGTAGTCGTAGCGGAGCTGCCAGTTGAAGTCGTATTTGGGGATGTCCAGCAGCGTCTCGGTCTTGCCACCGGGCAGAGTGACCTCGAATTTGAAGGCCTTGCCACGCACGTGCATGTGGGCCATCCAGGCCATCACATTGACGTCCACGGGCAGCGTTCGCTGGGCCACTTCCACATGATTGGCCTCTCCCGGGGGGATGCTGAGGCGCGCATTGGACAGGCCGGTGGTGTGAACGACATATTTTGGCGGTGTCTCGGAAAACAGCAGTCCCATTCGGATCGTGTCTTCCACCGCCTTGCCGTTCGGCGTGTAGTGAATCTGGAAACTCACCGTCGCACCGGCGGGCAGCTTGCGGGCGAAGCCCTCGGGGTAAATCTGCTTCGTATTGCCGGGAACATAGGCCGCCCAGTAGCCTTCGGCGCCTTCATCACCACCACCGCGCACCTTGCTGCCTTTTTCATGCACGCTGACAATAACGTGATGGACCACCTCGCGGGCGCTGGGAAGAATCTCATAACCGCGCACCCAGCGATCTTCAGAAAATTCGGTGGCCACAGTCACGTGCTGGTAGGGCATAGTGCCTTCGGCCTTGATGGCAATCGGCTTCGCTCCAGCGATGATCGCATCCGGCTTGCCAATGCTCCATTCGCTAGGGAAAACGCGAGGCTTGGGCGCGTCAGCAATGTCGCCATTGGCACGGTCCGCACTCAGCCATGCCAGCAAATCCGAACGATCACGTTCGGATAAAGAGCGGTCATTGAGCCAAGGCGAGTGAGTACGCCCTTCAAGCGGAGCGGCGAACCACGGCGGCATGGCTCCGCGCTCCACCTGCTTGCGGATCATTCCGGCGTGCTCGATCACCGCCTCATACGAATCCAGTGCGAACGGCCCAACGCCGCCCTTGTGATGGCACTCCACGCAGTTCGCTTCCATGATGCGTGAGATGTCGCGGTGATAAGTCACGGGCGTACTGGCGACGCCCTGCTGCGATGGCAGGTCCAGCGCGCAGCCCGGCGCACTGGTCGCGACCAGTTCTGTCGGCTCGCCACGCAGCATCGCAGCCACCGCATCGCGCAGGTAATGATGCTGTGGCATGTCCTTTGAGTAGCCGAGGCCATACTGATCATTCAGCGCACCGCGGTAAACGAGCGTGCGTGCAGCGTCGAGCAGGAACACCTCTGTCGTGGTCGTCGCCGCGAGTTGCTGAGCAAGTTTGCCATCCACATCTGTGGCGACCGGGGAGACCAGCTTGTGGTCTGCGATGAACTTCGCAATTTCCTCGGCTTTCTGTCCCGGCGGAGCGTTCACCAGCAGCATGCCCACACCTTGTTCCTTCAGTGACGCTTCCAGCCGGGCGGTCTCGGGCGCCAGCTTGCCACTGATCGGGCAGCTCGCGCTGAACAGTGCAATCACAAGGCCGTTCTTTCCTGCGGCGCTGCTCAGTTTGATTTCACTTCCCTGCAAGGTCTTCAAAGCGAGATCGGCAACCATGCGCCCCACCCCGTGATCGCCGCCCTTGAGTAATTCGGCCGCTTCCTTGAAGGAAGGATCCTCGGAGGCGGGTTTGATAGGGCTCTCAGTGGTCGCGCTTCCCGTGCTGCCGCGCTTGCGCAAAGTAGCGATCACCTTCTCCGCCTCTTCCAGCGTCACCGAGCCGTCTTTGTCCGTATCGAGGCCGTTGAACCATTTCTTGTTCGGCAATTCTTCAGCGGTCAGTTTGCCGTCGCTGTTCTTGTCCATGCGCTTAAAGAGGATGGGGGTTGGCTCATCACCAACCCCAGCGGGCAGATTGCCCGAGAGCTTGCGCATTTTCTGGACTGCTTCGAGCGCTTCGTCATGCGTCAGTTTGCCATCCTTGTTCAAGTCCAGCCGGGGCAGGAAGTTCGCGCCATTCATTTCACTCCCGCTGATGATGCCGTCGCTATTCTGGTCGAACGCTTTGAATTTTTCGTCGAACTCAGTGAGCTGCGCCTGCGCACGCAGACCGGCGACGGAGATCGCCAGCGCTGCGCTGCCGAGCAGAATGAAGAGAACTTTTTTCATGGGAAGATGCATGGGAACACGCTGTGTGACCTGAAGTTTCCTGCCGTATGACAGGATCATCCAGCAAAATCACTGTTGTACGATTGACGCTGCCCCTGCGTTCCGTTTGAATCCACCTGATGAGCAACCGCATCCTCTCCCTCCTGTCCGTCATGGCCCTCGCCAGCACCGCTGCTGCCGAAGTGGCCTATGAATTCGTCCCGAACTTCATCACCCCGCCTCCCGGCAAAGAAACCATCGGCGATGGCCACGGCGAAATCGCCGTGGATTCCGCCGGCAACATCTACGTGAGCGTGCAGGACAAAGACCCCGCCCTGGCAGGCCTGCAGGTGTATGGCAAGGATGGCAAATTCATCAAAACACTCCCACTCCCCCCTTCCCTGCATGGCTTTGTGATTCGCAAGCTTGGCGGTGGCGAGCATATCTACGCCGCCGTGCTCGGCGAGCAGAAGGTCATCAAATGCAACCTGGATGGCAGCATCGTGATGGAGATCCCCACCAGCGCTTTCCCGGCTGAGCAGCGTGATTTTGTGAGTGTCACCAAAACCGACGAGGTCGACCCCAAAAAGAAGACACCCATCGCATCGGGCCTGAAGATCGCAGATACCAAAACGGAGATCACCCTGAAGCTCGCTGACGGCACCGAGAAGAAAATCGCCAAGGAAAAAGGCGTCGCTGCAGCCGGTGGACTCAAGCTCACCAACTGCGACGTGGCTCCCAACGGCGACATTTACGTCGTCGACGGTTACGGCCGCAGCTTCATCTTCGTGTTCAGCGCTGATGGCAAGTTCAAGAGCGTTTTCGGCGGCCCTGACAAGCCCCTCGCGCTGGCAAACGCCCACAAGATCTTCATCGACACGCGCTTTGACCCCGCCCGTGTCATGATCTGTGACCGCGGCCACAAGCGCATGCTGCACACCGACCTCGCAGGCAATTTCATCGGCGAAATCGCCACCGAAATGCGCAACCCCAGCTCCGCCAGCTTTCACGGGGATCTGATGTGCGTGGCCGAAATCGCCGGCAACGTCAGCGTCTGGGACAAGGCCAACAAGCGTGTGGCCGATCTCGGCACCAGCCCGCAGATGACCAACACCCCCGGCATTGCCCCCAAGGACTGGAAGCAGGGTGTCGTGACCAGCCCGCATGGCATCACCTTCGACAATGACGGCAACATCCTCGAAACCGAGTGGAACAAGTGGGGCCGTGTCTTGAAGTGGAACGTGAAGAAGTAATGATGCGCCTCGCGCGATCCATCCTCATTCTCGCCGCAGGGGGAGCCGTTCTGGCCCCCCTGTGTGCTTTGGGGCATGGAGCAGAGTTTTTGAGCGCCAAGCTCACCCTCCTGCCGGATTCTGAGGTACTAGTGGAGGTCACAGCCGACTACGGCAGCAACCCGCTCATCATGGATGAATCTGCCGCGCTGGATGCGCTGGCTGATCCGGTGCGCCTGCGAAAGCACGAAACTCTGGTTCCGCTTGCCACTCTGGCCACGGCAACCATCTCGCAGCATCACAACTGGGCGGACTACGCCCCTGCCGCCTACCTGCCCTCCGGCACCGAAGGCGAGGCTCATGCCTTGATCACTTCAGCTTGGCGGTGGCGCAGCACCGAGCCGGAGATCGTTTTTGAAATGCCCAAGGGCAAACTTCACGACGTGCTGCTTTGGACACACGATGCGACGCATCCTGACGCGCCACCTAAATGGATGCTCCTGCTGGCGGGAGATCGTTCCCGCCCCATTCCCATCCAGCAAACACCTTGGTGGCGTAGCTGGATGGCGGCCGCAGGAGGAAGCGGCCTGGTTTTGGTTGGAATTTATTTCGTTTCGCGGAACTTCACATTGCGCCAGCGCACGCTGTAGGGGCCCGTGCCGCCCTTGATGCCGTGCACTTGAAAGCCGATGTAGCCTTCGGGGTCATTGGGCTGAGTGAAGTCGGCGGCAGGCACTCCGTTGACGAAGCTCTGGTAATGATCCCCTTTCACCACGATGCGGTAGTGGTTCCATTCGCCTTTTTTGAAGGCTGCTTTCGCGGCATCCGTCCGCACTGCGTCCGTTTTCGTCAGAATGCTCCACCAGGTACCGCGACGTGCCTCGTCATAAAAGTCTCCAGCGGTGCCGTTGATGGCGATCTCACACTGCGGTCCGTAGAGGCGTCCGGCTGGGAGCTTGCCTTTGGCGCCCTCAGGCACTGGATCGCCTTCTTTGGCGATGTGGCTGCGCACCTGCACGCCTGAATTCAGCGCATCATCCACATTCACCTCGAACTCGAGTTCGAAATCATTAAACGGGCCGATGGCGAGGAAGGTGTTTGGGCTGCCCTCAGTGGTGGTGCCGGTGAGCACCCCGTTTTCGACCTTGTAGGTGGCTTTGCCGCTGATGATCTGGCCGCCTTGCAGTGAACCATCGGCAAACCAGTTCTGCCAGCCACCTTCTTCCTTGGTTTGGGCGTTCAGACTGAGAAGGGCTGCCCCAAGCAGGGCGGCAGGGAGAGAGATACGGAGGAATCGTTTCATAGGATTGGGCGGTTTTGAACGCAGTTCGTGGCCGGTTTCCATCGCTAACTGCCAGATGCTTAATAAACCTTAAATAAAACCGGGGTTTTTATGGGGTTAAAACCCCAAATTAATGGAAGCCAACCTTGACCATCGGGTCAAGTTGGAATTAAAATGGGGTTATTACCCGGTTATTATTGGATGGCACGCCCCTCAAACACCTTCGACTCATTGTCACTGACGATCGCGATCACACCGCAGATCAAGCAGTACCTCGAAGACATGACCTTGAAGGGCACGTTTGGCAGCAGCCCCGCCGAGGCGGCGAGGATGCTGTTGAGCAATGGGATTGATGCCATGTTGAACACGGGTGCTTTGGACAGACGCAAATGGACTCTCAAGGACGGCCAACTCGTTCTTTTGACGCCGGATCAACCTTCACTATCATCATGACACTGCAACACGATCCTCAGGCTGACTCCACTGTCTTCTCCACCCTTGTTGAAGTCGAAATGACCGACATGGACCGCAGCAAGAAAGGCAGCTGGAAATCCGAAACCCGGCTCTCGATGCTCTCGCACGAGATCACCCGCTACATGCCTGAACTCGCCGCTCTCCTGGCTGAAGGTGGCAAACAGAAACTGCTGGCTGCAGCCTGAGGTGGAAGCCGCCAAGGCGCGGCAGGATGATGCTGAAGTAACGCCAATAGAGTTACGGCTTGCCACTGAGCAGGCCCCAGGGACCCAGCCGTTCGGCGGCTTTTTTGCGCAGGATCGCCTGCTTTTCAGCAGGGAGATGCTGGCAAATACGATCAAGAGAACCCGCCACGCTCACGCCGGCTTTCTGCCAGACTTCGCGGCGCAATGCCTTGAATTCTGTGGCGGCTTGCAGCAGCTCCGCATGCACCACGCTGCGCTCGGAATCCGTGAGATCAAGCTCCGCCACCATCAGGGATTCGATCTTGCCGACAACCCGGTCAACCGGAGCGTGTGACTCATCTGGATGCGCGATGGCATGCTGAACGATTCGACGCAGGACCAGGAGTCCTCCTCCGATGCCGCAACCTGCCCCGAGGGCAAAGACCAGCAGCAGAAGAAGGACCGCTTTCCAGCGTGACGAAGTGTTGGATGGAGTGTTCATGGAGATCAAATGCCTGCGAACACGGGGCCATGAAGCTGCCAGATCCAGGCAATTTGATTCATGACATCAAGGCTCTCGAGGCAAGCTAGAACGGCTGCAACCGCGAGACATGCAAAACTGGTCTGCAGCCATCTGGAACGAAACAGACTGAGAACGTCGTCAAATAGAGACGCCGATTGTGGCGACACCTGGGACGAGGTGATTTCAGCACGAATGGCTGCACGCAGATCCATGTCTGCTGGCGCAGGAACCGATCGGGCGTGGTGTATGAGCTGGTCCCAGGAGGCGGGTTTACGAGAGGGTATATCCATGACGTGTGAGAATGGTTTTAAGTCGCTGCCTAGCGCGAAAGGCTTTCACCTTGGCGTTGACTTTGCTCCAGCCGAAATGCGCGGCGATGTCATGCAGCGGCATTTGTTCGAGATGCATCAGCGTGAGCAGTGCACGGTCATCCGGCGGGAGGTGGGAAAGAATGAACTGCGCGCTGGCGAGATCGTCGCGGGCACTGGTGGCATCAGCCTCGCTCGCGATGTGATCGAGCGGATGCGAGTCATCAGTCGGCTGAACGAGGCGTGAAAAGGGTGAGCGCTGATGCTTGCGGCAGAATTCGAGACCGATGTTGGCCGCGATCCGTTTGAGCCAGTGCAAAAAGGGTTTGTCCGGCCGCCACTGTGGCAATGCGCGCCATGCACGCACAAACGTCTCCTGCACCATGTCCTCAAGATCGGCACGGTTGGCAGCAAAGCGATGGAGCATGGCGGTCATGGTGGACTGATGGCGAGTGATGATTTGATCAAAGGCATCGATATCTCCCGCCTGCGCCGCCTGAACCAGGACGAGGTCATCATCCACGGGGCTTTGGGGTTGAACGGGGACGGTCACAGCAGGTAACGCAGGTAATTCCAAAACGGAGAATGGCAACGAGGCGGGCTCCCAGACATCTCGTCCGGGGGCTATTCGAGGCGCTTTTTCTGCTCCGATGGCAGTATTTTCATAGGAGAGTGAGAGTGATTTTCACGTTGCGGTTTGGTTTGGATGGATCGCGGCGTGGGCGCCGCACAGAGAGCCGAATGCCGCAAGGGGACGGGTGGTTACAGAAAAAGCCGCCCCACGGTTTTTGGCGTCGGCTGTTGACTCGCCGCCACGTCTGCATGACCAGAAAACATGCAGATCATCTCCGGAACCGCCGTCGCCGAAAAAGTCCTCGAAGAATGCCGTCGCGAAATCGCCGAACTGGCCACGCTGGGTCGCAAGCCGGGCCTCGCGGTCGTCCTCGTGGGTGATGATCCGGCGTCTCGGGCCTACGTCCGCTCCAAAGATAAAAAGTGCCGCGATCTGGGCCTGCACTCCGTCAAACTCGAACTCCCAGCCACCACGACGCAGGATGAGCTGCTGGCCCATGTGCACGCCTTGAACAACGATCCGGCGATCCATGGCATTCTGGTGCAAAGCCCGCCGCCCAAGCACATCGACGAGGCCGCTATCGTACGGGCGATTGATCCGGCGAAGGATGTGGATGGCTTCCATCCAGTCAACGTCGCGAAGCTCGCGCTGGAAGATCCCACCGGCTTTGTTCCCTGCACCCCGCTGGGCTGCCAGAGGCTACTGATCGAAGCAGGCATCGAAACCAGCGGCGCTCATGCCGTCGTGGTGGGCCGCAGCATGATCGTGGGCAAGCCCATGGCGCTGCTGCTCATGGCCAAGGGCAAAGGTGGCGACGCCACCGTGACCGTCACGCATTCCCGCACACGTGATCTCGCCGCGATCACCCGCACGGCGGACATCATTATCGCCGCGATTGGACGCCCCCATTTCATCAAGGCCGAGCATGTTAAAGAAGGTGCAGTCGTGATCGACGTGGGCATCAACCGCGTGGACGATCCCACCACCGAAAAAGGCTACAAACTTGTCGGCGATGTCGCCTACGATGAAGTCGCGCCAAAATGCCATGCGATCACTCCCGTCCCCGGCGGCGTCGGTCCGATGACCATCGCCATGCTCATGGCGAACACGATCAAGGCCTGCAAGCAGGCGTGATCGCGTTGGTTTCATGAGGATTTTGATTCTCAAGGCGTGGCGCGCATGCCATGCTTCCGGTCACCATGCGTATCCGACCGACCCTTTTGACTTCCGTACTGGCCCTTGCGATGCCCGTTTGCCTTGCCGCTGAAGAAGACAAGCCCGCCAAACCTGAAGCACCACCTGCGGAGAAAAAGGAAGGCAAAGCGGATGAGAAAAAAGAAGGCAAGAAGCCCGAGGCAGACAAGCCGGTGGTGACAAGTGGAAAGGTGACCATCGGTGGCAAAGAAATCGCCTATGAAGCCAAGGCAGGCACCCTGCCCATCTTGAAGCCAGATGGCAAACCTTCGGCTCAGGTCTTCTACACGGCCTACACCATGAAGGATGTGAAGGACGCGGCCACAAGGCCCGTGACGTTCTGCTTCAATGGCGGACCCGGCAGCAGCTCAGTGTGGCTGCATCTGGGAGCCTTCGGACCGAAGCGTGTGGATTTACCAGCGGATGGACTGACGCCCCCGCTGCCGCCGGGCGGACTGGTGAACAATGAGTTCTCATTGCTGGATGTGACAGATCTGGTGTTCATCGACCCGGTGAACACCGGCTTCAGCCGTGCCGAAGATCCGAAGAATCTCAGCGAGTTTCTCGGCGTGCAGGAGGACATTGCCAGCGTGGGTGAGTTCATGCGCTTGTGGGTCACGCGTGAGGAACGCTGGAGGTCGCCGAAATTCATTGCAGGGGAAAGCTACGGCGGCATTCGCGGCGGCGGACTGGCGGAGCATCTGCAGCAGCGGCACCGCATGTACTTGAACGGCATCGTGATCGTGTCCGGACTGCTCGATTACGCGACGCTGATCCCCGGACCGCTGAATGAAACACCTTACCTGGTGGGACTGCCAGCGATGACCGCGACTGCGCATTACCACAAGAAGCTGCCAGCAGATTTGCAGGCAGATTTCAAGAAAGCAGTGGCGGAATCGCGGGCGTTTGCCTTCGGCGAATACGCCTCGGCCCTGCTCAAGGGAAGCGACCTGACAGCCGCAGAGCGTGAGGCTGTGGTGAAAAAACTGGCCCGGTTGACTGGCCTGGAACCAAAGCTGATCGAGGAGCAGGAACTGCGGATCGACAGCGGGGTGTTTCGTGAGCGGCTGCTGCGCAAAGAAAAGCTGGTGCTCGGCGCCTATGATGCACGAGTGACGGGACGGGATGGCGATGAGTCGGAAAATCATCCGCAGATCGAGCCTTTCATGCGCGTGGTGGGCAGCATCGCTGCGGCTTCGATGAACGCCTATTTGCGCGAGGAACTGAAGTATGAAAAAGACCTGCCTTATGAAGTGCTGGCGCCGCAGCCGAACTGGAACCACGGCAAGGGCAACAGCTACACGAGCGTGAGCGGCCAGCTGGCGGAAGCGATCAAACAAAATCCTCATCTCAAGGTGCTGGCTCTGGTGGGCTGGCGAGATCTGGTAACACCTCCTGACAACATGCTGCTGAGCGTGCGCCATATGCACTTGCCGGACGAACTGCGCGGGAACATCGAATTCGCCGAATATGAGTCCGGCCACATGATGTACACGAACCGCCCGGACATGGAGAAAATGCATGCGGACATCGCCGCATTCATCGCCAAGGCCCTGAAGTAACCCTCTGCCCCACTTATCCATGAAAAGCTGCTGGATCGCTCTGATCCTGGTTTCCGCGACTATGGCCGCGGACAAACCCAATGTGGTGCTGCTGTATGCAGATGACCTCGGCTATGGAGATATGTCCTGCTACGGCGCAAAGACCATTTCGACCCCACACATCGACAAGCTGGCGGCCGAAGGACTGCGCTTCACGGACGGACATTGTTCGGCGGCGACCTGTACGCCCTCACGATTCGCGATGCTGACAGGCGAATACGCCTTCCGGCAAAAGGGCACAGGCATTTTGCCGGGGGATGCCAAGATGATCATCCCACCGGGCCGGGCGACTCTGGCCTCTGTTTTCAAAGGTGCAGGCTACCAGACCGGGGTGGTCGGGAAATGGCATCTGGGGCTGGGTGACGGCGCTTTGGACTGGAATGGCGCGATCCAACCGGGCCCCCTCGAGATCGGCTTCGACCACTGCTTCATCATGGCCGCCACAGGCGACCGTGTGCCCTGTGTGTTTGTGAAGGATCATCAAATCGTGGGACTTGATCCGGCTGACCCGATCCAGGTGAGCTACAAGCAGCCCTTTCCCGGGGAACAAACGGGCAAGGCCAATCCCGAACTGCTCAAGATGCACCCCAGCCATGGGCATGACATGGCCCTGATCAATGGCATCAGCCGCATTGGCTATATGAAGGGAGGGAAATCGGCCCTTTGGAAGGATGAGGACATGGCGGACACTTTTACCAGCCAGGCGGTCAAGTTCATCGAGGCCAGCAAGGGTGCCCCCTTCTTTCTGTACTTTGCAGCGCATGATCCTCACGTGCCGCGCGTCCCCCATCCGCGCTTTGCCGGCAAAAGCGGAATGGGACCGCGTGGAGATGCCATTTTGCAGTTCGACGACAGCGTTGGTACGATCCTGGCCGCGCTCGACAAACTCGGCTTGAAAGACAACACCCTTGTCCTGCTCAGCAGCGACAATGGCCCCGTGGTGGATGACGGATATCAGGACGAGGCGGTCGAAAAGCTCGGCGATCACAAGCCAGCCGGCCCCCTGCGGGGTGGAAAATACAGCGCGTTCGAGGGGGGCACCCGGGTGCCTTTCATCGTTCGCTGGCCCGCAAAGGTGAAAGCGGGCGTGAGTTCTGCTCTGGTCTGCCAGGTCGATTTTCCCGCCAGTTTCGCCGCTTTGACTGGCCAGCCAGCTCCAGCCGCCGCCGTGGACAGCCAAAATATCCTGCCTGCCCTTCTGGGGACGGACACTACCGGACGGACACAACTGGTCGAGCAGGGCGGTCCCACCAGCCTGCGGGATGGGGACTGGAAATTCATCCCCGCCAGTCCTGGAACAGCCAAGAACAAGAATACCAACAGCGAGACAGGGAATGCCCCCGGCCCTCAGCTCTATGACTTGTCCCAGGACATTGGGGAAAGCCAAAACTTAGCCAAAACACAGCAAGATCGGGTCAAAGCCATGGCGTCCGCGCTGGAAAAGGCCCGTTTGGGGCCGGGTAAATAGGTCCTTTCCCACGTCCAAGCTTGCCGAAACTGCAAAAAAACAGCTAATTAGCCTAATTGGAGGCCCCTTCGGCACGTTCGAGCCATTGGAATTCCATTCCCTTCATTCCACACCACCATGAAACAAACCACGAAACTGCTCAGCAGCCTGCTTGTTTCCGCACTTGTTGCGTCTTCCGCCTTTGCGGAAATTCGCACTTGGACGGACACCTCGGGCCGCCAAGTCACTGCCTCATTCATCGGACTCGATGGTGAGGACATCATTCTGAAAACCGCAGACGGCGCCACCCACAAGTTCGCGCTGACCAGATTGTCTCCGGAAGACCAGGCGCTGGCAAAAAGCATGAAGCCTTCGGACCAGCCCGTGATGCTGGCAAACGCCACGGTTGCTCAGGCATCCGCCTCCGTTGACCGTCTCGTGGCCAATGGCCTTGTACGTGCCAATCCTGAGCGTGCCAAGACTGCTGGCAAAAAGCCGATCACCGGATTCAATCCGCTGGCCAGCGACGAGCAGTTCGTGCGTCGCGTTTATCTCGACATCGTGGGTCGCATTCCGAATTACACGGAAACCAATCAGTTCGTTTCGGACAGCAATCCGAACAAGCGTGCCAAACTGATCGACATGCTGCTCGACAGCCCCGGTTACAACAGCAACACGTTCAACTATTTCGCGGAAATGCTGCGTGTGAAAGACCGCCTCGAACAGGACAACCTGCGCGGCGTTCCCTACATCAACTGGATGCAGCACGAGATCGAGAAAAACACCTCATGGGACAAGATGGTGTTTGAGATGCTCACAGCGAAGGGAAAAATGTGGCAGGATGGTGCCGCTGGTTATCTCCTCCGTGACGCAGGCATGCCGCTGGACAATCTGGCCAACACGCTCGCAGTGTTTCTGGGCACCGACGTGGCCTGCGCCCAGTGCCATGACCACCCGTTCTCCGACTGGACTCAGCACCAGTTCTATGAGATGGCCTCCTTCTTCGGAGCCACCACCACAACGATGCGCGCTTACGGCAAAGGCAAGGGCAAAGAAAGCCCCGGCATGGCCATGAACGCCATGAGAGACCTGATGCCCAAGATTGAAGAAATGGTCACCCAGAGCGGCCAGGACATCAAACGCATCCGCAATGGCATCCAGAACTACATGGGAGCCAACCGCTACATCGTCGGAGACATGGACTCCAACACCATGAAGCTGCCGCATGACTACAAGTATCCAGATGCCAAGCCCAATGATCCGGTGGAACCCAAGTTCATCACCTGGAGCAAAGAAGACAAAAATCTTCCTGCCTACAAGCAGAAGATGAAGTCCGCCGAAGAACTTCGTCCGGCGTTCGCCAAATGGGCCACAGACCCCAGCAATCCCCGCTTCGCCATGGCGATCGCCAACCGCATGTGGAAGCGCGCTTTCGGCCAGGGCATCAGCGAGCCTGTGACCAACATTGATGACCCCAAGCAGTCCGTGAATCCTGAGCTGCTCGTCCATCTGGCTGAAGAAATGAAACGGGTGAAGTTCGACATCAAGAGCTTCATGCGCATCATCTACAACACC
>NZ_JBIPNG010000311.1:0-7846 GCF_044373815.1 Prosthecobacter sp.
AGTTCGTAGCCTTTGGCGTTGAAGTGGACGTCCTGCGGATTGGCGATGCCAGTGAGCTGTGGAGCGAGGAAAGTGTAAAGATCATCGATGGCGATGCCGTGCTTTTTCATGACGCGCAGGGCGATCTCGTTTTTCTCGGCGATCTGGGTGACGATTTCGGGGCCGTCCTTGGTGTTTGGTGGTACGGGCGTGGTGGTGGCGAAGATGATCTTTGCGCCGGTCTTCTGCATGCGTGCGATGAGGGTTTCGAGACGCTGCTCGTAGTCTGCGGCGGGTGTTTTGCGATCGTGGATGCCGAAGTTGAAGTGGATGACGTTCCATTTGCCGTCGCCGAGCCAGATATCGATTTTCTTCACGCCGTTTGCGGTGGGGCCGCAGTTTTCGGGAGCGCGATGCACGTTGGCCTTGCCGGCCATGGCTTTGCGCACGTCCTGGGTGTAGCCGCGTGAGATGGAGTCGCCGATGAGGAGGACGCGGGGGAGCTTGGGATCATCCTGCACGAAGTCCCAGGCGTTTGAGCGACCGGCGATCTTGTCTTTTTTGTGCAGCGGGAGGTAGAAGCCGTTGCCGAGGTTTTGCTCAAGCACGGTTTCCCAGGCCTGCTGATCCGGCGGGAGCGTGGCTTTCAGGGCTTGGTATTTTTCATCGACCGCCTTGTCTTCGGCGGCCTTTTTGGCTGCGGCTTCGGCGGCATTGGTGGGTTCGTTTTGGGATTTGACCTGGGCGTGGGAGAGAGTGGCGAAGGCGAGGAAGATGAGGGCGTATTTCATGCTCATTTCTTTGGCAGGTTTTCGGTTATCACGGAAGCGACTTTTTCGGCGAGGTAATGATAGCCTGAAGGAGAGTAGTGGACGTTGGCGGGGAGTTGCACGTCCTTGAGCTTGGCGTTGGCGTGGGTGCAGAGATCGTCGGTGGGGATGCCTGCGGCGGTCATCACGCGAGCGGCGACTTCGTTGTATTTCTTTTCATCGCCTTCGATGCGGCCATCGGAACCGGCGGGGACGGGTGTGGTGTTGCACCAGATGAGCTTGGCACCGGTGGCCTGCATGATCTTCACGAGTTCGGCGAGGTTCTTTTCATAATCGGTCAGAGGGACCTGGAGATGGGAGCCGGGGGCTTTGGGATCGGCGCGCTTCGAGGGATCTTCGGCGATGTATTTGAGATCGTGCAGGCCCCAGTTGAAATGGATGACATCCCACTTGGAGTCGCCGAGCCAGGCCTTGATGTTTTTAAGGCCGTTCGTGGTCGGGCCGCCGTTGGTGGGGATGCGGTGGACGTTGGCCTTGCCTTTGAGCATCTCGCGCACGTCGAGGGTGTAGCCCATGGAGATGGAGTCGCCGATGAGGAGGACGCGTGGGAGGCCGGCGACGTCCTCGACTTTTGCGAGTGAGGGATGTGGGGCGCGTTTGGGGGCTTTCTTGGGCGCTGGAGTGGGAGTGTCTGCGGCGAGGGCCGTGCTGGCGATGAGGGCGAGGAGCAGGATGGATTTCATGTGGCGAATTTAAACGCTGGGCTGCTGCCGGAATATCACTGCGATAAAAAAGATGCTGGCAACTCGGTCTTCACGACGTTTGATGCTGCCAGTCTCCTCCACCCACCCTCATGCGCACGCTGCTTTCCTTTCTCGCTATCGCTACATTCGCCACCGCCACCGCCGCCGAGCCGGTCTTTCTGACGCTGGCTGATTTCACCGACACCAAAGACGCGGCGCCCTCAGGTGGCTGGACGACGGAAGGTGACAATACGATTCATCTCGTGGGCAAAGGCGGTGGAAACCTGATTTCGAAAAACGAATACACGAACTTCGAGCTGGAATGGGAATGGAAGGTAAATCCGAAGGGCAACAACGGCATCAAGTACTGGGTGACGAAGGTGGGCGGCAAGGAATGGCTGGGCATTGAGTACCAGATGATCGACGACAGCGGGCATCCGGACGGCCTCAAGGGAGGCTCGCATACGACGGCTTCGATTTACGACATCAAGGAACCTGTGTCAGGCAAGGCGGTGAAGCCGGCGGGTGAGTGGAACATGAGCAAGATCGTGGTGCAGGATGGAAAGATTCAGCATTGGCTGAATGGTGCGCTGGCCAGCGAAGCGGACACGACGACGCCGGAGTGGAAGGAGCGCGTGGGGAAGAGCAAGTTTAAGAGCAAGGAAGGCTTTGCGCCGGGCAAGGGCAAGATCATGCTGACGGAGCATGGGGATGAGACGTGGTTTCGGAATATTAAGCTGACGGCGAAGTAGGTCTGGATGCTGGATGGCTTGATTCTAGATGCTGGATGCTGAAATCTTGAGACGGCGGGGAGCTTTGTGAAGAAGCGGAGCGTCGCACCGTGGATTGCCTTCGGCTCGCTTCGTGGAGTGCGAACCATGGAGTGCGAACCACTTTGCTGGCGCATGCGCGGTAGACGGCGAGGATTTTCACTTTGGGAATAATCACGTATTTAGACCGCTTCAAAAATCAGGCGAGGAAGCGGAGTGTGGAGTGATTGCGGAGTGCTGCGGACTCGGAGGTCCGCGCTCCTGCAGAGTTTGAACCGACGGCTATTTTTCTTCTGCGCGTTCGATTTCCCAGCCGGCATCGCTGTCGTCGGGGAGTTCGGCGAGGTCTTTTTCGAAGAGCTGGGTGAGTGCGATGCGGCGTTCGCGGACGATGCTGGCGTAGGCGTCTTCGTCTTCATGCACGGGGACGAGGAGATGGACGGTTTCTTCGTCGTAGCGCTTCCAGCGGCGGGCGGCGCGCTCGGTGGCGTAGGCGGGTTTTCCGAGGGCACGCAGGGCGCGGACGGCGAGCTCCTGGGCGCTGCCCATTTGCTCGTGCACGGCGTCTTCGGCGGCGAGGCCGAGGCTCATGAGCTCGAAGCGCTGATCGTAGTCATGGGCACGGGCGAGGATGCGGAGCTTGGGGAACTTGGCCCGCACTTCGGTGACGAGTTGCGCGACCTTGGCCTGATCTGCGAGAGCGATGATGAGCATGCAGGCCTGATCAATGCCTGCGGCATGGAGGAGATCAAGGCGGGTGGCATCGCCGTAGAAGACCTTGAAGCCGAACTTGCGCAGCATGTCCACGTGGTCGGGATCGCTTTCCAGCACGGTGACTTTGACGCCCTGGGACATCATGAAGCGGCCGACGAAATTGCCGAAGCGGCCGAAGCCGGCGAGGATGACGGGGGCGTGTTCGTCGATGCGGTCGTGGGCGCGCTGCTCGCGGCTGACGGCGGTGTAGCGTGGGGCGAGAATGCGCTCGTAGATGATGAAGAGCAGCGGTGTGATGGCCATGGACAAGGCGACCACGGCCACCAAGAGGCGGGCGGTTTCGGCTTCGAGAATCTCCTGCTGAATGGCCATGGAGAGGAGAGCGAAGGCGAATTCGCCACCCTGGGCGAGTGCGAGGGAGAGGAGCCAGCGGTGGCTGCCGCGGATTTTCAACACGGTGGCGATGACGTAGATGACGAGTGCCTTTAGCGTGATCAAGGCGATCACGAGGGAGGCGACGAGGAGGGGCTTGGTGGCGATGACGCTGAAATCGAGCGAGGCACCGACGGCGAGGAAGAAGAGGCCGAGGAGGAGGCCTTTGAAGGGCTCGAGGTTGCTTTCCAGTTCGTGACGATAATGGCTGCCGGCGAGGACGACGCCTGCGACAAAGGCACCGAGTGCGGGCGAGAGGCCGACCTGGGTCATGAGCAAGGCGACGCCGACGATGAGGAGCAGAGCGGCGGCGGTGAGGAGTTCGCGGAGGCCGGTTTTTGCGAGGATGGCAAAGCCGCGCGGGACGATGAACTGGCCGGCGATGACGATGGCGACCACGGCTCCGAGTGTGACGAGGGGCTGCGCCCAATGGGGAAGCTCGTGCAGCCAGCCGTGGTGCTCCATATTGGAGACACTGGCGGCGAGCAATGGAAACACCGCGAGCATGGGGATAACGGAGATGTCTTGAAACAGGAGCACGGCGAAGGAATCGGCACCGCCATCGGTGCGCATGAGGGCTTTTTCCTGCAGGGTCTGAATGACGATGGCGGTGGAAGAGAGGGCCAGAATCATGCCGGTGGCGAGGGCGGGCTTGGATTCCAAGCCGAAGGCCATGGCGATGCCCATCACAGACAGCGCGGTGAGCAGCACCTGCAAACCACCGAGGCCAAAGATGGGACCGCGCATGCGCCAAAGGCGGGCGGGTTCAAGCTCAAGGCCGATCATGAAGAGCATGATGACGACACCAAATTCGGCGAAGTGCATGGCTTCCTCCCCCTGCGTGCCACCGACCCAGCCGAGGACGAAGGGGCCGATCATGGCACCGCCGATGAGGTAGCCCAGCACGCTGCCGAGACCGAGGCGATGCGCGATGGGCACGAGGAGCACGGCGGCGCCGAGGTAGATGAAGGCGGAGAGGAAAAAATGCGAAGCGTGCATGAGTTATGCAGGAATGAGGTCGTTGATCTTTTCCGCCGAGGCCGCCAGCTCCAGCGGAAGCGTTTCATCCCGCAGGGCTGCAAGGAGGCGTGCGTAGCGCTGTACGAATGGCTGGATGCTTGCGGCGTCCGCCAGTTGATTGGCGCTGTAAACGATGTGCGGGGCCAGGTAGCGCATGCCGCAGAGAAAGGCGGTCTGATCAAAGGGCGCAAGGAGCTGGCGGATGGTGAAGCGGTTGCGTCCCTGCGAGCAGTAAACTTCTTCGGAACCGCCGGCGCTGATTGCCTGCAGCATGAGCTTGCCCTGCAAAGCGGCACCCCCTTCCCCGTAGGCCCAGCCGTAGGTGAGCACGAGGTCGAGATATTCCTTCACCAGCGACGGTGCGCTGTACCAGTAGAAGGGGTGCTGAAAGACGATGACGTCGTGCTCCTTGAGCAGCTTTTGCTCCTCTTCGACATCGATCAAGAAATCGGGATAGATCTCGTAGAGATCACGGAAGGTCACGCCAGCCACTTCACGCGCAGCGGCTGCCAGCCTGCGATTGATGCGTGACTTGTGAGGGGCGGGATGGGCGTAGAGAACGAGAACCGAAGCCATGATGAATGCGGGGCAGCATGGCCGCTGAGAATGGCGCGGCAATCGTTTTCAGGGATCGGTGAGCTCAATGCACAATTTATCCTCGACGCGGCCTTTGAATTTCCAGACGCCGTCGATGCGGAGGGCGTCATCCAATTCGATGCGGAGCTTGGTGCCGTCTGAGGCGAGGAGATGGATGTCCACTTCGTCAAAGGCGGCTTCGGGATCGGCGGCATCGTCATCGGGATCGACTTCCAGCTCCACGAGTTTCAGTCCGTCCAGATTGCCAAAGTGTTTGGTGATGAGGGCGCGGATTTCGTCGATGCGCTGTTTGTTGCGCAGCATGTCTTTCTCGCGGCGTTTCAGCTCTTTCTCGTGTTCCTTGTCCACATTGATCTCGGTGGGGGAAGTGCCTGAGGCGGCGAGGGCCTCGTCCGCTTTGAGTTTTGCCATGACTTCGGGAGAGTGCCAGCAGGTGGCGAGAGCCACGTCGTCTTTTGACTTGATTGCATTTACCAAAGTCTCCGCGACAGCCTTGAGTTCCGAGGGCGGTGGAGTTTTGGGATCGTCGGCACGGAGAGCCGGGACGAGACAGGAGGCGACGATGAAGCGGAGGAGGAGTTTCATGACGTAGCGAGGTAAAGCAGGATGGCCGGAATTCAACTCACGGAAGTGACACGGATGAGCGGTGGGATCGAGGACGAGTTCGAGTAGGAGGACGAGGACGATGCAACCGAGACGGAGCGGAAGAGGGCCGCGTAGCGAGCTTTGTATTGCGACTTTGATGGGTTAGCGGGCGCGAGCGAGCCAGACGCCGAGGACGGCGACGGCCATGCCGATGAGGGAGAGGCCGGTGAGGGTCTCGCCAAAGATGGCCCAGGCCATGAGGGCGGTGACGGCGGGGACGGTGTAAAAGAGGCTGGCGACGTTTACTGCGGTGCCGCTGAGGATGAGGTAATTGAGGAGGCTGATGGCGCCGATGGAAAGCACGAGGGCGACCCAGAGGACGGCGAAAACGAACTGGCCGCTCCACTGGATCTGCATGGTCTCGGTGGTGAAGGCGAGCAGGGCGGTGATGAGGAGACTGGCGGCGTATTGCACGACGGTGCTGGTGCGGAGATCGAAGGCGGGGCAATGACGCTTCTGCCACATGGTGCCGACGGTGATGCCGATGAGCGAGGCAATGGCGGGCAAAGTCATGATGAAGGTGAGGCCGCTGCCGGTTTTGTGCGCGACGACCATGATGGTGCCGATGAAGCCGAGTGCGAGTCCGGACCACTGGCGAGGCAGGACGCGCTCGCCCAGGGCCATGCCGGCAAAGGCTGCGGTGAAGAGGGGCTGAAGGGAGACGATTAAACTCAGGATGCCTGCTGGAAGGCCGAGGCGCAAAGACCAGACACAGCCGCTGAGGTAGAGAGCGTGGATCATGAGGCCGGCGAAGGCGACGTGGGCGAGCTGGGCTTTTCCTTTGGGCCAGGGTGCGCGGGTGAGGAGAGCGATGGGGATCAGGATCGCGAGCACGATGCAGTAGCGCAGGGTCAGAAAGGTGAAGGGCTCGGCGTAGGGTATGCCGAGCTTTGAGCCGATGAAGCCGCTGCTCCAGAGGAGGACGAAGAGCCATGGGATGATGGCGGTCCAGCGGGAGGTGCTTGGTATTCTATTCATCAAGCTGCTGAATTCTAGCCAAATGGCGGCCGCCTTCGAAGGGGGTGGTGAGGAAGGTGTCCACGATTTGGAGGGCGGTGGGGAGGTCGATCATGCGCTCGCCGAGAGAGAGGACGTTGGCGTCATTGTGGAGACGGGTGAGGCGGGCGGATTCGAGATTCCAACAGAGGCCGCAGCGGATGCCGCGCACGCGATTGGCGGCGATGGCTTCGCCATTGCCGGAGCCGCCGAGGACGATGCCGCGCTCGAACCGGCCCGCAGCGACGGCTTCAGCCACGGGGCGGATGAAGCGTGGGTAATCGACGGGAGCTTCGGAATGCGTGCCGAAGTCTTCCACTTCATGTCCTGCGTCTCGGAGGTGCTGGAGGATGGCCTGCTTGTAGAGGTAGCCGGCGTGGTCGGAGCCGATGGCGATTTTCATGGTGGGGTGAAACTCGCGCAACCGGCAGATGCTCACAAGCGGTGATGCGGCCGAGTGACATGCCGGGGTGGGAGAATCGTCCACCGTTCCTCTGGTGCGCGGCTGGGCGTGTGGGGGACGCTGCTGGTGAAGTTTGGGTGCGGCGAGGTGCTGGGTTTGCTTCCCGGCGGGGTGGTGCAGGCCCAGGGTTGCCTCGCTGAGGCTCGGCGAACCCTGGGCTTAATTATGGAAGGCCGTTGGCCTTCAAGACCGGCACGGACTGGAGATCAGGGAACTCCGTTAAGTGGGATGAATATTGTCCGTGGGTCTGGGGGGGGAATTGGGAAGCGCTGGCCGACAGACAAGAGTGTCTGTCGTACTCCTGGGCTGATGCCTCTCACGCCCAAGGTGCGGGTTTCAATGAAACTGGTCGCGGATGACGACTTCGTCATAGGAGAGCTGTCCGCCTTTGGGCCATGGGGGCTGGGTGCCTTTGCCGACGGCGATCATGAAGGAGATGACGTGGTCTTCGGGGAGATTGATGATTTTGCCGACGGCATCGAAGTCGAAGCCGTCCATGGGGGAGGAGTCGTAGCCCATGGCTTTGGCGGCGAGCATGATGGTCATGCCAGCGAGACCGCAGGAGCGCATGCATTCGTCGCGCTGAACCTGATCGCGGCCTGAATAGTATTGGCCAATGGCGGGGACGAGGAAGTCCTGCACGGGCTGGGCTGCGTTTTTCCAGTAGCGGCCGGGTTCTTTTTTCCAGGCGTCTTTGTCAGCGCACAAGACGATGAG
>NZ_JBIPNG010000312.1:0-7840 GCF_044373815.1 Prosthecobacter sp.
AAGGTGTCTTTGCGCCCGGTGTTCCGGTGCAAAAATTAAACCGTCTGGTCGATGAAATCGATGATGAAGCCTTTCTGGCCCCATCCTTCAACCCACTTTCGTCAGCCTTCTCACCACCTCCGCCGCAAGCACAAAGCCAAAGGTGCCGGTGACGAACGTCGCAGCACCAAAACCGGCGGCGCAGTCAAGGCGGAGGCCCGTTTCCGCACCGGTTTCGGGTTCGAGAGAGCAGGAACCATCCGCCCACGGAAACACCGGCTTTTCCATGGAAAACACGCAGGGGATGTCCATCGTCACGGGGCGGCCCTGCTCGCTTTTGGCGAAGCCATAATCACGGCGCAGGCTCTGGCGCACGCCTCGGAGCAGCGGATCCGCTCCGGCATGACCGAGATCGGCGATTTTGATGCCAGTGGGATCACGCCGCCCCCCGGCAGATCCCGAAGTAATGACGGGCAAACCGCGTGCATGGCAGCGAGCGATGATGATCGCCTTGATCGAGGTGCGATCGACAGCATCGACCACGAAATCGAAGTTCGGTGCGAGCAGTCGGTCCGCATTCGATTCGGTGAGGAACTCGATGACGCGGTTCACGCGGCAGGCGGGATTGATCTCGGCCACGCGTGCGGCCAGCACATCGACTTTCGACACACCGATGGTGTGGGCCAGGGCAGGAAGCTGACGGTTCGTGTTGGTGATGCAGACATCGTCCATGTCGATCAACGTCAGCTCACCAATGCCACTGCGCACCAGCGCTTCCACGATCCATGACCCCACGCCGCCAACACCCACAATGGCGACGTGTGCTGCGGCAAGGCGTGGCAGGGCAACGGCTCCATAAAGCCGCCCGATGCCGCCGAAACGCTGGGTGTAAGATTCATCCATGCGCTCGTTTAGCGTGGTCAGCAGGCAAGATCAAGGAAACGGGGTATCCCGTCCCCGGTTTGGCCGCATCAGCAATGATGTGCACCACGCGTATTCACATAGAGCGAATAGAGGCTCTGCGAAGCGGTGATGAAGAGGCGGTTCCGCTTCGGCCCGCCGAAGCAGAGGTTGCTGGCGGTTTCGGGGAGCTTGATGTAGCCAAGCATTTTTCCTGCCGGATTGAAAACGTGGACGCCATCGTAGCCGTCGCCGATCCAGCCGGCGCTGGCCCAAAGATTGCCCTCGACGTCGCAGCGGACGCCGTCGGAGTTTCCTTTGGCAGCCTTGTCGGTGAGCATGCCTTTGTTGGTCACGAAAACCTTGCCATTCTTCACCTTCTTCCCATCCACATCATAGACACGGATGTTTTTCGGTGAGCCGCTATCGACGATATAGACCTTCTGGTAATCTGGCGAAAAGCACAGCCCGTTCGGCTTCTCCAGATCCTCCGTAATCTTGCTGATCTCACCACTCGGATCGATGCGATACACCGCCTCCTTCAGCAGCAGCTCTCCTTTGTTTCCCTCGTAATCCATCATGCTGCCGTACCCCGGATCGGTGAACCAGACGGAGCCATCGGCATGCACGGCGCCGTCATTCGGTGCGTTGAGCGGTTTGCCTTCGAACTTGTCGGCTAGCACGGTGATCTTGCCGTCGAGTTCGTAGCGGACGACACGGCGCGTGGCGTGCTCAAAAGAGATCTGGCGGCCTTGCAGATCAAAGGTGTTGCCATTGCTGTTGTTGGCGTTGTTGCGCAGCACGGAGACGTGGCCGTCTTCGGGCAGGTACCGCATCTGCGCGTTGTTGGGAATGTCGCTCCACACGAGGTAATTGCCGCTGCCGTTCCATGCCGGGCCTTCCGCCCAGAGCATGCCGGTGTGCAGGCGGCGGATGGGCGAGTTTCCCTGAATGAGTTTTTCAAACTCGGGCTCGAGCACAATGACATCGGGATCTGGATAGCGCTCGGGCGTCTGGCCGGACCAGTCGCGGGACAGCAAGGTCGTGGTGGCGGCGGAAACGGCGAAACTGGTCAGGAAGGTGCGGCGGCTGGTGTTCATGGCAGAAGGTGGTTGTAGCGAAGAGAACGTGCGATTGGCAAGAGATTTGGCAGCAAGAGCAGAGGTGAAAGCACACAAAAAAGCCCCGGCTGCATGGCTGCAGCCGGGGCTGGAGTGATCCAGGTTTGTGTGATTAGACGATCTCCACGTTCTGGCGGCCATGCTCGGCATAGTCCTTCGCAGCCCAGCCGGGCATGGCGACGGGATACCAGCCTTCACCATCGGGTTTGACCGGGGCTTCGGACTCGGGGGTGATGATGTTAGGCATGTGCTGCACTTTGCTGTTGAGCACTTCATCCCACTTCAGATCCTTGCCGGAGTAGGTGGCCATGCGGCCCATGAGGGCGGTCATCGTGGATTCAGCGCCGTAGTAGGCGTTGTTGATGGCCTTGTTCTCACGGATGGCGGCCTGCAGGGTGTCGTGCTCGGTCTGGTATGGATCCGGATCCAGCTTCTTGGCATTTCCCTTGCCCGCCGATGCGGGATCCTTGCCACCCGGGCGGTATTTCCAGATGGTTTCGCCCTTATGGTTGTTCGCATAGCAGCGGCCGCTGTTGTCGAGGTAGATCTTGCCTTTGGTGCCGGTGAATTCTTCGCGCACGGCGTTGCTCACACCGGACTGATGACGGCACTGGCTGTTGATGCGGACACCGTTTTCATAGGTGTACTCCACGTAGTGGTGGTCATAAATTTGAGCGAACTTCTTGTCCACACGCTGCTGGCGGCCACCCATGCCCTGGGCGCTGATGGGATGACCACCAAGGAACCAGTTGGCCACGTCGATGTTGTGGATGTGCTGCTCATTGATGTGGTCTCCGCAGAGCCAGGTGAAGAAATACCAGTTGTTGAGCTGGTACATGAGTTCGGTCTGGTCTGGGCGCTTGTCACGGAACCAGATGCCACCACCATTCCAGTAAACCTGGCCGGAGACGATGTCGCCGATGACGCCGTTCTCCTTGACCTGGGTGAGGGCTTCGCGGTAGCAGTTTTGGTAACGACGCTGCAGGCCGCAGACGACTTTGAGGTTTTTCTCGTCAGCGATCTTGGCCATTTCGAGGACCTTGCGCACGCCGGGGGCATCCACGGCGACGGGCTTTTCCATGAAGATGTTTTTACCAGCGTTCACAGCGGCTTCGAAGTGATAGGGGCGGAAGCCGGGAGGCGTGGTGAGGATGACGAGATCGCAGCAATCAATCACCTTCTGGTAAGCGTCTGTGCCAGCAAAAATGCGGGAGTCATCGACCTTCACCTTGTCTGGGACTTTGTTGCGCAGATTGCTCAGCGCGCCGTCCGCCTTTTCTTTGAAGGCGTCGCCCACAGCGTGCAGCGTGATGCCCTTCTGATTGGTGCTGAGCGCCTGGCCGGCAGCGCCGGTGCCACGACCGCCGCAGCCAATAAGGCCGATTTTGATTTCATCGCTGCCGGCAACATTCGCGGACTGGGCGACTGTGAGGCCGGTGCTTGCTACAGTAGCGGCAGTGGTGCCGATAAACTGGCGGCGGGAGGTCGCCGCTGCTGGGGGTGGGGTCGGTGTGTTCATGGGTTGAATGGGTTGGGGTGACATGGCTTCAAATCAGGCGAGCGCGTTTTTGATGAGCGCGAAGCCTTCGGTGTAAACTTGTTCGGTGTTGGGGAAGAAATCGCGCCAGACGCGGGTGGCGGCGGCGAGGTCTGGCAGAGCGCTGCCAAAGGCCTCGATGGTCATCCAGCCGTCATAGCCGATTTTTTTGAGGTGCTTGATCTGCTCCACGATGTTGATGTGGCCACGGCCAGGAGTGCCGCGATCATTTTCGGAGATGTGGACGTGGTTGAGCTTGCCGGAGGCAAACACCGTGTCGATGGCCGCCAGTGGGTTCTTCTCTTCAATGTTGGCGTGGAAGGTGTCATACATCGTGCCGAAGTTTGGATGATCGACACGCTTCACGTAGGCGGCAGCCTGCTCCATGGTGTTGAGCAGATGGGCCTCGAAGCGATTGAGCGCTTCAATGGCGCACTTCACGCCTGCGGCTTCAGCGACGGGAGCGATGGCACGATGCACTTCGGCAGCGCCTGCGAGTTCGGCCTCCGATGGGAAGGCTCCAGTAAACTGGCCGAGCACCTGATAGTAGGGGCCGACGAGAGTCTGCACGCCGGCGTTGTGCGCGCATTCGATCACACGCTTGAGATGATCAATGGCGCCCTGGCGGTTTGCCGCGACGGGGCTGATGGCATTGTGGGCTTCATCTGGCAGGACGGTGACAGCGGTGCATTCGAGACCGTTGTCCTTCAGCACCTGGCCGATGCCTTTGAAATGGGCTGGATTGCTGACATCAAAGATCGGAACCTCGACTCCGTCGTAGCCGGTGGCCTTGAGTTTTTCGATGACGGGGTAGTTTGCCTCGGTGATGTGACCGGAGTAGAGAAGGAGATTGAAGCCGATTTTCATGGGGTGGGACGCGAAGCTAGGGAATGGCGGGCGAATTGGCAAGGTCTGTGTCGGAAGATTTCCCTCGTCAGGCACAACGCCCCGGCTGCTGCCTCTATTGCGCCAACCTCGGGAAATCGCAGCGCAGGCTCAGCAGCGGCAAATTAGGCATTGAAAAGGATGCGCCCGATTTCATTAGTGCGTAGACTTCCCGCCATGCGAGTTTGCTGGCTGAAATCACACCTCATCATGACTGCCCTTCGTTTCATCGCGCTGTCCGCCACCTGCCTTGCCCTGGCTTCCTGTGAAAACACAAAAAAATCCGGCGGCACTAGCAGCGACCCCTATGCCTCCAACTACGGCACCGACGGGCACTACAATCCTTACCCGGGCCAGAGCGGCTACGCCTCTTCCACCACGCCGAAGTATCAGACCCCGCCGGCCCCTGCCTCCCTGCCGCCGGAGCCCCCAGCGAATCCCTATTCTTTCAGCGGTACGAAGAAGGTGACTCCGTCCAGCACCTCATCCACGCCCAAGAAGTCCACGGCATCCAGCAGCAGCGCGAAGAAGAAATCCACCCCTTCGAAATCCAAAGCGACTGGCAAAAAATCCTCCGGGTCGAGATACACCGTCGTCAAGGGTGACACGCTCTCCGCCATCGCCCGGAAAAAGGGTTCTTCCGTGGCTAAAATCAAGGCCGCCAATGGCCTCAGCGGTGATCTGATCCGTCTTGGTCAGACCCTGAAAATCCCCTGATTCAACGTTCGACTCATTTTTTGGCTCCAAAACGTGCTGCGACCTGAATAATTCCAACGTCACGGCCGTCAATCCTCCGCCAACAATAATCCATGCCTGCCTCAGCATCGACTGACCCTGGCGAAGTCTCAGACCTCGACTTGGTCAAACGTAGCCAAGCAGGCGACACGCGGGCCTTTGACGTTCTCGTCACGCGCTACCGTGGGAGGATTTATGCCATGACCTATCACCTCATCCAGAACGAAACCGAAGCATGGGACCTCGCCCAAGAGGCTTTCATCAAGGCATGGCGCGCGCTGCCGACGTTCAAGCATGATGCAGGATTCTACACCTGGCTCTACCGCATCGCCCACAATGTCAGCTATGACTGGCTCAGGAAGAAGAAGATCCAGGGCGATGGTGAATTCGATGACGAGCGCACGGAACACCGCGTTGCTGCCGGTGCCGAAGCCACGCCAAAGGGCGATCTCGCTCCCGACGCCGCCCTGCGCAATGCCGAGCTCGGCCAGCGTATTCAGGACGCCATCGCCAAACTTTCGCCCGAACACCGCCAGGTCATTGTCCTGCGTGAGGTCGAAGGGCTCGCTTATGAAGAAATCGCCGCCCTCATTCCCTGCTCTCTCGGCACGGTGATGTCTCGTCTGTTTTACGCCCGCAAGAAACTTCAGGAACAACTCCACGACGTTTATGAAACCTCCATCTGAAGAACACGACCTCATTCGCTGGATTGATGGCGAAATGAATGAAACGGAACGCACCACGTTTGAGGAACGCCTCAAGCTAGATCCCGTGCTCGCCAAGGAAGCCCGGCAAATGCGCGAGCTGAGCACCAACATCCGTGCCCATCTGCCCGCCGAAATGCGTGTACCGCACGCCGATTACTTCAACACCCAGATCGAAGTGCGCATCACCCAGATGGCGCTGGACGAAGCACGCGCCAAGCAGGCCGCTCCGGGCTGGGGTGCCATGTTTCAATGGCTGCGTCAGCCATGGTTTGCACTGGCAGGCACTGCTGCCCTGGCGGTTTTGGGCTTCTTCCTGATGAATCCTGCGACGGGCGACGCTTCGGAAAGCATGATCATCAGCTCCTACACCCCCAACACCCACGTGCAGGCGCGCACCTACCATGACAGTGCCGCAGATGCCACCGTCCTGATGCTTGATGGGCTGGATGCCGTGCCGGCTGAGCGAAAAGTCTCGGGAATCAACATCCAGCGCAGTGAAGTGGAGCCTCAACTGGCCTCAACGACGATGTTCGACGCACATGGAACTCCGGTGCTCATGATTTCCCGTGACGCACTAGGCAATCCCATGATCACTCCTCGCGGATGAAGCCCATCCTTACAGCGCTCTTTCTTGTTCTCTGCACAGCCTTTGCCAGTGCCCAAGGGGAGCCACCATCTGTGGTATCTTCAGTCAATCACGCGACTGAAGGTCACGTGTGGGGCGCGCTCATTTTTGCCACCAACGATGCCACCCAACTGACCGGCGCCAAAGTGCCGATTCACGCGGAGCTGCCCCGACTGAATGAGCGCCTCGCGAAGGTGTTTCCATTCAAACACTTCGAAATCCTTGGCCAGCATCGGCAGGACATCTTCCGTGAATATGAATCCTGGGTCGTTCCTTCCCGGGATCTGTTCATGAAAATTGACTCCAAAGGCCCGGCGGACAAAGGCGGGGTGAATTTGCACCTCCAAGTCTGGCGTGAGCAGCAGGTTTTGGTCAAAAGCGATGCCGTTCTGCGCAAAGACAGCCCCTTGTTCATCGGCGGACCGCCATGGAAAGAAGGACGTTTGATTTTTGTTCTGTTCCTGGAGCGCAAATAAAAGGAACTACCTGGGCATCAAGCCAGTTCAAAGACTCAGCAGGCTTCGATCAGCATAAAATGATCAAGTCACGCGGTACAAATCAGCCGCTAAGGCTCATGAATCACGCTTGGAAATGACGATAGGTTCCAAACCTGGCACCTGATCTTGGCGATGCGCAAACATCTGCCTGAAGGAGATGTGCTTTTTCCATCTGCCTGTGCGGTTAGAGTCGCCCCTACAGTTAGGAATTACTGATATAGCAGTTCGCAAAACTCATTTCCGTTTAGCAGGCTGTTTCTTGATCGAGGATCATGTGCTTCGACGGCGGCTGGTTGAGGACAACCAGCCCTACCCACGCTGGATATGCGAACGCCCGGCGCGAGGTGGGGCGGCTTGTCCTCAAGCCGCCGCCGAGCGTTTCCACACTCGCTTTCCGGAAATTAGTTTCGCAAACCGATATCTATGTATGCGACAGGCCGGGGCGAGACGCACCATTTCGGTGCGGCAGGTGGTGCCGATCTCACGCACAGCCTTCGAGTGCAAATTTCGCTGACATTTTGGCGGCTCACCTGGTGGAGAAATCCCTGAAGGCGAGGCTGAACTATGCGCGCCAGCTGCTCACGACGACGCGTGTTTCCATTGCCTAATTCGCCGAGCGCGCCGGCTTTTTCCTCCGGTGAGTTTTTGTGCGTTGCCTTCAGCAAGCGCACGCAGTCATTCGAGAGGCTCAGCACGTTCCGCGTGCCTGCCGTGGGCTGAGCGTTCACGCCGGAGCATGTTTTTTGGGCTCGGAACGCGGGCACAAAAAATCCCGCATCTCTTACGAGATGCGGGATGATGTTTAATCTGGCAACGTCCTACTTTCGCATAGCCTTTCGCCATACTATCATCGG
>NZ_JBIPNG010000313.1:0-7839 GCF_044373815.1 Prosthecobacter sp.
AACCATGTTTCTTCACAAACCCTCGGAGCAGTCAGCAGTCTTCATGCTTTCGCCAGCGCCCCCGCCAGCACCGCATAACACTTCTTCGCCGCAGCAATCGGCTCATATCCCGGCTTGCTGAAGATCTGCCCGCTCACTTCCACCACCACAGGACCAGCGTAACCATGCTGTTTCAGCGCGGTGAAATACTTCACGTAATCGGTCTTTCCCTCGCCCGGCAGGAGGAACTGAAACTTCGCGGCATCACCCGTCGCGTCCTTCACGTGAATGAACTTCGTGCGTGGCAGCAGCAGCTTCATGCTCTCTTCCATGCCGATGCCCTGCAGTTCAAAGTGGCTGTAGTCATACGTCACCTGGATGGCCGGAGACTTCACCTGCTCCAGCAGCCATAGCAAACGCTCCGGCGAGTTCACCGCACTGCCCACATGCGCCTTGATCGCGATCACGGTCTTCTCTTTCTCCGCCACTTCCGCCCAGACCTGCAACTTCTCCACCATGCCCGTCTTCTGCTGCTCCCACGTTGCCGGTTTGCCACCGCACACCGTTTCGATGATCGGCGGCTGCGCCGCATTCATGTCCCGCGCCACCTGCGCCGCATCCTTGATGCCTTGTAGGTTCAGCGCATGCGCCTTGTCATCCGCCGTCAGGCTCAGGTTCACCATCAGGCACGGCAGGTCCAGCTTCAGCGCCGCAAGCTGCTTCACCGCGTCAGCCCGCGCCTCCGCCGTAAAAACCTTCGGCTCCGTCGGAAACCCCGCATTCAAAGCCATCTCCACATTCGCATAGCCGATCTCCGCGCACACCTTCAGCGCTTCGCTCAAAGTCAGCGTCTTCATCCCATACAAGCTGAAACCCAGGCTGACACCGCTTGGCGCAGCCGCCTTTGCGAAATGTGGCAGGGCGGCAAACCCCAGGGCGGTGTGAAGAAAATGGCGGCGTGTGGACATAATGAGTGAGTTGATAAACTAGCGGGCGTTGGATTCCTTGCATGAGAAGTTTCATCGTCGTCGCGCTGAATCGGTGAGAGACGAAACTCAAAAACGCGTTCCCACTCCTCCGACCATGACACGCACCTTCCATCACATCGCCATTTGGGCATTCGCACTCCTCTCACTTCCCATGGCGGCTGGCACGGCCGGCGAAGCGAAAACACTGAACGTCCTCTTCATCGGCAACAGCTTCACCGCACGTCACAATCTCTCCGCCGTGGTGAAAGCCATGGCGGAGGCCGGCAATCCAGGCCTCACCTTCAATCGCACCGATGTCATCTACGGCGGCCGCACACTCAAAGACCACTGGCGGCTCGGTACACAAAACATCGTCAAACAATCTACCCTCACCGAAGCCGAGGAAAAGGCCACCATCGCCGCCCTCGAAAAAGATGCCGCAGACCCCAAGGACAAATACGCCAAAAGCGCCCTCGCACGCCATGCCGAAGTGCTCGCCAAGCTCGAGGCCAACCGCAAACCCTGGGACATCATCGTCCTCCAGTCCTATCGCGATGACATCGAGGGCGATCCCACACTCTATGCCGAATACGCACCCAAGTTCGCCGCACTCGCCAAAGCCCAGGGCGCACGTGTCATCCTCTACGAGACCACACCCAACACGCAAAACCCGCAGCCCCTGACCAAGGTCCCCGATCCCGCACCCATCCTGGCCAAAGAGCGCGCCATCGCCGCACTCGCCAAGCGCATCGATGCCTCCGTCGCCCCCATGGCTCTCGTCGCCCTGCGCTGCCAGACCCAGCGCCCCGATCTCACGCTGCGCTTCATCAATGACGCCCATCTCAATCAGACCATGTCCTACCTCACCGCATGCACTCTGTATGCCGCCATCTTCCATCAAAGCCCCGTCGGCCTCCCCATCGACTCCGTCACCGACACCCGCACCATGGAGACCCCCACCCACGACAAGACCAAGGACCGCGATGGCAACCCCCTCACCCGCAAATTCTCCGACAAAGACCGCGCCGACCTCCAGCGCATCGCCTGGGAGGGCTGGTCGGAATTTCAGAAGCTGCCGTGATGGTTCGTTGCCGTTCCCGTCGTACTTCACCCCATGAGGAAGAAAGGGAACTCCATGAAGCAGATGCATTGTGCCCTCTTCCTTGGCCTGTGCATGGCGGTGACGTTGCATGCCGCAGAGACCATTTCACCTGATGACGATGGTGCGATCCCGCGTTCGGTGAACATGGAAGACTTTGACGCGCTCGTCACCAACTCCCCCTTCACCCGTTCCCTCGGCGTCTCCGACTCCCTCATCCTCACCGGTGTCGCCCACTTCGAAACAGACACCTTCGCCACCCTGCTCGACACCAAAACCTTCGAGTCCCACGTCGTCTCCAAGACCCCCAATTTCCAAGGCTGGCAGCTCGTCGGCGTCGGCGGAAACTCCGCCGAGATCCAAACCTGGTCCGCCAAGATCCAGATCCCCGGCGGCGAGGTCATCTCCGTCCGCTACCAAAAGCCACCACCCAAACCCCCTCGCGCAAAATCCGGCGGCAGTGGTGGCTCCGGCACCTCCGGTGGCAACGCCCCACCGCTCACATCTTCCCAGCTCAACGAGGCCAAAGCCGCCGCCGTGAACTACAAGGAGGGTTTCTCCTCAGACGGCTACCCCAAGGCCCCGCCCCCCGAGATGGTCGCCAAACTCTCCCGCCTCAGCACCTCCCAGCGCGAGACCATCAACCAACAAATGCTCGGCCTCCGCAACCAAGGCCTCGGCCTCGACGAACGCCGCAAAATCTACGAAGGCCTCGTGGATCGCTCCTTGCAAAGGTGATGAACGACGATCTCAAGTTGTCTTCGCGGTGATGTGTGCCAGCGTCGCTTCATGGCAGACTTTGTGCGAAAAAAACTTCAGGTGTTCGTCTCATCCACTTATACCGACTTGATCGTTGAACGACAGGCTGCGGTATCAGCCATCTTGTCAGCAGGGCATATGCCGGCTGGGATGGAGTTGTTCACAGCTGGTGATGAGTCGCAGATGGATGTCATCAAACAATGGATAGATGAATCGGATGTTTTCATGCTCATTCTTGGTGGCCGTTACGGTTCGCTTGAGCCAACATCCGGCAAGAGCTACACTCATCTTGAGTACGAATATGCCGTCGCCACCAACAAGCCTCTGTTTGCTTGCGTGATCAACGAAAGCATGATTGATGCTCGTGTCCGAGTAGGGGGGGCAGCATTCATTGAGACGACAAATGGAACGAAGTTGACGGAGTTTCGTTCTCTTGTGCTGACCAAGCTTTGTAGGCTTTGGGATGATGCGAAGGATATCAAGATCGCTGTCATTGAAACATTGGCACACATCGCTCGTCGCGAAGAACTTGTGGGCTGGGTACGTGCAACTGAACAAACTGATTCGGCAGTTTTATTGCATGAGATGGCTCGTCTCAGCAACGAAAACGCAAAGCTTCGAGCTGAAAGCACCAAGGGAAGTGAGTTGGCTCAATTCAACGGACTCACATTCTCAGAGCTAAAATCCCTGCTAGATGAGAGTGGGGCAATTCATTCTTTGCTTGAAAATCGCGATGAATTGTCGCGCGCAAGCTCTTTCTACGACTTTGACAATAAGGATGAGCTGATCCTGCGCGGTTTAATTCGAGAATATAATAGGGGAGTATATGGGTTCTCCGACGAAGGCCGTAAATTTGTGAATAGGTGCGATTTTGAGTCGTTGCTTGAAAGGGCATCTTAACCCTTTCAGGCCTTGGTGTTATTTGGACTACCTGTGAAGGACTTAATCACCCAAACAGCACCATCTGCCCAGCGTCCGCATCACTCACCGTTTTCTTCCGAACCTTCGCCGGCACACTCGTCGCCACCGGCACCTCCTTCACGCTCTCCGCAGGCTGGTGCCCCGCTTCGAGCTGCTGCAGCACTTCCTTCGCGCGCTCAATCACTCCCTCAGGCAGCCCCGCGAGCCTTGCTACCTGGATCCCATAGCTTTTCTCCGCGCAGCCAGGCATGATCTTGCGCAGGAAGATGATCTGCTGGTTCCACTCCTTCACCGCCACGTTGTAGTTCTTCACCGCACTGCGGCTTTGCGCCAGCGCCGTGATCTCATGGTAGTGCGTCGCAAACAACGCCCGCGCGCCCACCTTGTCGTGGATGTGTTCGGCCACGCTCCACGCGATGCTGAGTCCATCAAACGTTGACGTGCCGCGCCCGATCTCATCCAAAATCACCAGACTCCGCTCCGTCGCATTGTTCAAAATCAGCGCCGTCTCGTTCATCTCCACCATGAACGTACTCTGCCCGCGCGCGAGGTCATCACTCGCGCCGATGCGCGTGAAGATGCGATCCACCAGCCCCACCTCCGCGCTGAACACCGGCAGGTAGCTGCCGATCTGCGCCATCAGCGTCAGCAGCGCCGTCATGCGCAAATAAGTGCTCTTCCCCGCCATGTTCGGCCCCGTGATCAAAATCAGGCGGCTCTCCTCCGGTTCCAGCGTGATGTCATTCGGCACAAAGCGCTCGCCGCTCGTCAGGTTCTGATCCAGCACCGGATGGCGGCCATCACGAATGAACAAATTGCGCGTCTCATTCAGCACCGGCCGTGTGTAGTTAAACAACCGCGCCGTTTCCGCCAGCGAGCCCACCGCATCCAAAATGGCAATCGTCTCCGCTGTCTCCTGGATGTGCACCAGATGCTCCAGCACGCGGCTGCGCAGCCCCAGAAACTCCTCATACTCCAGCGCCTTGCTGCGCTCCTCACTGCCGAGGATCTTGTCCTCCATCCGCTTCAATTCATCCGTGATGTAGCGCTCGCCATTCACCGTCGTCTGCTTGCGGTGATAGTCCGCCGGCACGCTGCCCACATTCGCCTTGGTGATCTCAATGAAGTACCCAAAGACCGCGTTGTATTTGATTTTGAGACTCTTGATCCCCGTGCGCTCGATCTCACGCTGTTGCAAATCCGCGATCCACTGCCTGCCCAGCGTCGAGGCCGCGCGCAGTTCATCCAGCGCCGGCAGGTAGCCCTCACGAAAAACCCCGCCTTCCTTGATCTGCATCGGCGGCTCATCCGCGATCGCCCGCTGAATCTCCTGCGAGATCCCCGTGAGATCATGCAGGCGCGCCAGCAGCAGAGGGATCATCCTGATCCCTCCTTCAGCCGACGAACCCTCCTTATCTCCTCCCACGATCAACTGCTCCAGCGCCGCCCGCAAAGCCGGCACCACTTCCAGCGAAGACGCCAGCATCAGCAAATCACGCCCATTCCCGCTGCCCTGGCTCAGGCGTGAGCTCGTGCGCTCCAAATCGCGCACCTCCTTCAGCAGCGTGCGGATCTGGCTGAAGAGCATGCTCTCTTCCAGCAGCGCCGCGATCATGTCCTGCCGCTGCGTCAGCGCTTCCAGATCTCTTAGCGGGTGCAGCACCCAGTGCCGCAGTTTGCGCGCACCCATCGGCGTGCACGTGCGGTCCAGCGCGCTCAGCAGCGTGTGCGCATTGCCACCTCGTGCCGTCACCAGCTCCAGATGGCTTTGACTCGCGGCATCAATAAGAACCACGTCGCTGATCTGCGCATAACGCAGCCGCTGGATGTGCTCCACACTCCGCCGCAGTTGAAACTGCAGATACTGCAAAATACACCCCGCAGCACCGATCGCCGCACTCAGCCCCTGGCAGCCAAAGCCATCCAGCGACTGCACCTTGAAATGCTGCGTCAGACTGTGCTCCGCCTGATCAATCAAAAACAGATACCCCTCAATCGGCTGCGCACAGCTCGGACTGCCCAGCGCCGCGATCAAGTCCCCCTGCTCCTCACTGTACAGCAGCTCACTCGCCTGCAGTCGTTCCAGCTCATCCGCCAGCTCCGTTGTATCCTTGAACTCCGCCACCTCAAACTCACCCGTCGTGTGGTCCACATACGCCAGGCCAAGCTTCTTCCCCTCGCGAAACACCGCCGCGAGGTAGTTCGATCGGTTCGAGTCCAGCAGGTTGAGATCATTGATCGTCCCCGCGCTCAGCACCTGCGACACCGCACGCTCCACGATCTTCCCCGGCACCGGGTCCGTCGTCTGCTCCGCGATGGCCACCCGCTTGCCCGCCTTGATCAGCTTCGCGATGTACCCCTGCGATGAATGATGCGGCACCCCGCACATCGGCACCCCATTGCGCTTCGTCAGCGCCACATTGAGGATCGGCGAGGCCGTCTTCGCATCCTCAAAGAACAGCTCATAAAAATCCCCCAGGCGAAAGAACAGCAGCACGTCCTCCGGCAGTTCGCGCCGGATGGCGAGGTACTGCTTCATCATGGGAGTGGTGCTGGCGTCGGACATGGGCGGGGGCAAGGAATCAAGAGGTTGGACGGAAGGTCAAGATGGAGCAATGACGAATGACGAATTCGGAGCCGAGCGAAGCGGGTGAACGATGAAATGCCGCAGTGCCGTTAATGCGGCATGCCCTCCCGCCGTCGATTCCTGCAAGCCTGCAGCGCCGCCACCCTGCCATGCCTGGGCCTCTCCGCTGCCGAGAGCACCAAGCCTTTCTCATTCATCCTGCTGGGAGATCTGTACTGCGCTGCCATTCATGCAGGGTCACAGTCAGGAGCCTTCCAGACACTGAAGATTTCAGTGTGATGAAGTGTGCGCTTGATCAGCAGCAGCATGTTTGCAAAATAGGCCATTATGAACCAACCCCAGCGCGAAGCCCTGTTCGACATTCTCAGTCTCTCCATCTATGCCGACGCGCACATCTCACTGACCGAAGATCGTCTGCTGGAGTCCGCCTTTGTCGCCGAAGGCTGGGATTCGGAGTACCCGAAGAGCCTCTTCATCGAAGAGTCCCTGGCCCGCGCCCGTGAGGCCGCCGAGAGCGACGACGCCATGTTCGATTACATCAACGAGAAGGCGCAGGCCTTCACCACTAAGACCGCGCAAAAGGAAGTGCTCGGCGTGGTCAAAAACATCCTCAAAAGCGACGGCGAAACCCACGAGGAAAACGAGTTCTACAATCTGCTCGTCCAGGCCCTGCCGAAGACGGGCAAGTAAACGCGGCATTGAAATGCGTGCCTGAAGGATGGGTGTGGCGACAGCCCGCGTGTCCTTCGAAGCACGTAGTGCGAAGAATGGGCCCGTCCCTGAGCGTGTGGAAACACCCGCTGCCTCACGCACGACCACAGCGTGGCAGTCTGTCGCGCCTTCTCAGACTGCCCCCACGTCCCTCACTTCACCACCGGCTCGCCGAGGTGATTCTTGAAAAAAGCCGCGGCGATGTCCACCGTCTCCGCGCACCACGGATCGCTCATCCAGAACGGATGCGGCGCGTCCTTGAGCGTATGCACGGCAGTTTCGATGCCGAGCGCCTTCAGCTTCTCCATCATCTCCGCACGGCCCACCTTGAGCGTGTCTTTTTCACCTTCGATGAAAATGGTCGGCGGCACCCCGGCGCGCACGTGTTTGATGGGCGAAGCTTCTTTATAAACCTCCGGCTTTTCCAGCGCATTGCCGCCAAAAAAGAGGATCGCGCTCTCGTTCTTTTGGAAAGAGTTGGAGTCCACGAGGTTCTGCGTGGCCGCCATCACGATGCAGGCCTTCACCGCGCTGGATTGATCCTTGAACGGACCTTCTCCTTCAAACTCAGGCAGCCCCGTCGTCATCGCCGTCAATCCTGAGAGATGCCCACCGGCAGAGCCGCCCATGCAGCCGATGCGCTCAGGGTCAATTTTGAGCTCCTGCGCATGCGCACGCAGGCATCGCAGCGCGGCTTTGCAGTCGTGCAGCGCCGCTGGGTATTTCGCTTCGGTGGAGAGACGATAACTCACGAGAGCGGTGACAAAGCCGCGTTGGGCGAGGCGCTCCATCATCGGCTTGTCGGCCTCCACCTG
>NZ_JBIPNG010000314.1:0-7811 GCF_044373815.1 Prosthecobacter sp.
CTCCCTCGGACAAGCTGACTTGCTCCGCCGAGCGATGGGTAAAAAGGACGCCGCAGAGATGGCCCGTCAGCGTCTCATCTTCGTGGAAGGCTGCCTCAAGACGAACGACATCCAAGCCAAGCTCGCGAACTCCATCTTCGACTTGCTCGAAAAATTTGCGCAATACGGCTTCAACAAATCTCACTCCGCCGCCTACGGAATCGTCACGTATCGCACGGCCTATCTGAAGGCAAACTACCCCGTCGAATTCATGGCGGCGGTGCTCAGCTATGAAATCAGCAATCCTGACAAGATCGCCAACTTCGTCAGCGAGTGCTTCGAAATGGGCATCAAGGTGCTGCCACCGGACGTCAACAAGTCCTCGCTCAAGTTCGCTCCTGAACGGTTCGAAACCGAAGAGGACGTGCCAAACGCCATCCGCTACGGCCTCAGCGCCATCAAGAACGTCGGTGAAGGCGCCATGGAGGCCGCCATTGCCGAACGTGAAAAGAACGGCCTTTACACCAGTCTCGAAGACTTCGCCGCACGTCTTGACAACCGCGCGGTGAACAAGAAGCTCATGGAGTCCCTCGTCAAAGCTGGAGCCTTTGACTTCACCAAAGAGCCGCGCGCCGTGATGTTCGCCAAGCTCGAGCAGGTGCTCGCCTCTGCGGCATCGATGCAGAAGGACAAAAAAGCGGGCCAGGGCGGTCTCTTTGATGACTTCGATCTCGCGCAGCCCAAATCCAAAAAGAACGAGGCGGCAGCGCCCTCCATCGTGTGGACTACGGATGAGGTTCTCGCCTTTGAAAAAGAACTGCTCGGCTTCTACGTCAGCGGCCATCCGCTGGACAGTTACCGCGGCCATTTCGATTCGTCCAAGATCATCAAGATCGCCTCCATTCCGGATATCGATACCAAGGAAAAAGCGAGCTCGCACTCCATCGCCGGCATTCTCAGCCAGCTCGAAGTGCGCTACTCCAAGAAGGACAACCGCCCCTTCGCCACCTTCAAGTTTGAAGACTTCACCGGCCAGATCGAGATGATGTGCTGGAGCGATGATTACGAAAAAACGAAGGATGTTCTGGCCAATGGCGCCGTGCTCGGCCTCCGCATTCGTGTCAGCAAAGACCAGAAAACCGACGGCAACCGCGTCACCATGAACAGTGCGCAGCCGCTCAAGCCCAAGGCCGCCAAACCACGCAATGCCGGCGACCCCGATCCTTCCGAGCCACCACCACCGAAGCCGCTTGCTCCGCCGAAACCGTACGTCTTGAAGCTCAATACCAAGCAGCACGACGAAACCGACCTCGAACGCATTCACGAAGTGCTTCTCGCGTATCCCGGCACGCTCCCTGTGTTCCTCGAAATCTCCCAGAACGGCCACAAAGCCCGGCTCGAACTCGATGAAAGCTTCCGCGTCACTCCTAGTCCCGATCTGCGTCGCGCCCTCACGGTCTGGTTGTGAGTCACTCCAGCGGCACGCTCACCTTCTCACCGAGAAACCTCGGCTTCGTGCCGAGCACGTTCACATCCAGCACCGCTTTGACGCAGGCCAGTTTCTCCCGCAGAAACGTCTTCACGGAAAGTGCCACCGGCACATCCTTGGCATCCATGCCGTATGCGTCGATTCCAAACGCACGCGCCAGGTAAATGGCCCGCGCATTGTGAAATCGCTGTGAAACAAAAATCATGCGCTGCTGCCCAAAGACCTCTTTGGCCCGCACCACCGAGTCCAGCGTACGGAATCCGGCATAGTCGCACACCACCTTCTCCGCTGGCACTCCCATCTGCATCAGCACTCGCTTCATGTCCGTAGGCTCATCGTAGCCTTGCGTACCGTTGTCGCCGCTCACGATCAGCGCCTTTACCCTGCCCGCTTTGAAAAGCACCGCCGCAGCCTCCATGCGTGGGAGAAAGAACAGATTGGCTCTGCCGTCAGCAAGTCTTGCTGACGTGCCCAGCACCACCGCCACAGGAGCCTCAGGCACCCCTTCCACCGCATCAAAGCACCGACCTTCCGCGCTTCGCTCGACCCACCATTCGCAGCCAAACACGAAACCAAGCTTCGTCACGGCCAAAACGGCGGCCCACACCCACCAGCGCTTGAGGATTGTTTTCATGCCAAACCCCTCCCGCCACTTCACACAGCCTGCAAGCCGCTGCTTCTATCATTTTGCCAAAACCCCTTTCACGGCACACTATCGGGAACCACATGCGCCCCAACCGTCCCGAACAACCCGTCGCCCGACAGAACCGTCACTCCCGTTCTGACAACCACGTGCGTGTCTATGAAGAAGGAGACATCCCTGCCATTCTCGAAGGCAAGACCAGCCCGCTCGTCCTGATCCTCGACTGCGTTCAGGACCCGCACAATCTCGGCGCCTGCCTGCGCACCGCCGATGCCGCAGGTGTCTGCGCCGTGATCATGCCCAAGGACAAAACCGCGCCCATCACAGAGACCGTCGTCCGCGTGGCCTGTGGCGGTGCGGAAAACATCCCGCTCATCCGCGTCACCAATCTCGTGCGCGCCATGGACAAGCTCAAAGAACTCGGCATCTGGCTCGTCGGCACCGCCGATGAATCCACGCAGAGCCTCTACGATCTCGATCTCAAAGGCGGTATCGGCATCGTCATGGGTGCCGAAGGCACCGGCATGCGCCGTCTCACCGGCGAGCACTGCGACTTCCTCGTCAAGATTCCCATGGGCGGCAAAGTGGATTGCCTCAACGTCTCCGTCGCCACCGGCGTCTGTTTGTTTGAATGCGTCCGGCAGCGTCAGCCGAAAAAATGAGTGCGGAGCGGAACATCGTCGTGCTCACCGGCGCGGGCATGTCCGCCGAATCCGGCGTGCCGACGTTTCGCGGAGCCGATGGACTTTGGGAGGGGCATCGTATTGAGGAGGTTGCGTCGCCCGAAGGTTTCGCACGCGATCCCGAACTCGTTCATCACTTTTACAACCTGCGTCGTGCCGCGTTGAGCACTGTGGAGCCCAATGCAGGTCATCGCGCTCTCGCCCGTCTGGAGCGCGAATGGCAGGGCCGGTTTCTCCTCGTCACCCAAAACGTGGACAATCTGCACGAACGCGCTGGCAGTGAAAAACTCATCCACATGCACGGCGAACTCCTTAAAGCACGCTGCGAATGCTGCGGCGCGGTGCTCTCCTGGACGAAGGAGCTGTCATCCGGCACACGCTGCCGTGCCTGCGGTGAGATCGGCGGCATGCGCCCGCACATCGTCTGGTTCGGTGAATTTCCCTTCGAGATGGAGACCATCGTGAATGCTTTGAAGAGCGCAGATATTTTTCTCTGCATCGGCACATCCGGCGTGATCTATCCCGCCGCTGGCTTTGCCCAGACAGCTGCGCAAAACCGTTCGTGCCGCCTCGTGGAATTCAACATCGAAAGCACCGAAATCTCACGCCAGTTCCGTGAGCGCGTCATCGGCCCTGTGTCCGTGGAACTGCCCAAGTTCGTTGAGCAGCTTTTGTCGGACACGCACAGGCAGGCCTGGTTAGAACGGTGATGGGCCCAAGACCAGATCTTGGATATCCCGATCACCCACTGCCGCACTTTCACGACGGCGCGGAGGTGGTCCGCCCGGACCTCCGGGACCACGACCGCGTTGATCCGGCTCTTCTGGCGTGTGCCCAATCACTATGTCCCAGGTGGCCGCAAGTTCCTTGCTCTCGGCGCTCATGGGTTTGAACTCGCGAATGACAGAGAGACGCTGCTGCTCCGTGCCCATGCTGCGCAGGATGCCGTCGCGGTCATTCTGCGGTATGCCTGCGATAAACAACTGCGTGGTCAGCATGCTTTTTTCGTTCTGCTTCACGCGGATGTGGTAGTGCAGCGTGCGGCCCGTGTACAGGCCGGGCAGGACGGTCCGGAAGCGATATTCACCCTTGGCGTTGGTTTCGATTTTCCCATAGCCTTGAAACTGCGGATCGCGCTCCTTGCCCTGCTGCGTGCCCCGGCTGTGGATGTAGCAGCCGTTGTTGTCAGACTGCCAGAGCTCGATCACCGCATCTTGAATCGGCTTGCCATCCACATTCAGCAGTCGTCCACCGAACTCTGTCACGACCCCGCTCGCAGGAGCTTTCCTGCCGATGATCATCGTGAGATCATTGTCCTGATCCAACGGCAGATGATCAGGATAATACGGCCCTTCCGTCGCGCGCGGCGTCAGTGTGAGCGCTTCGGCATACACGCTGCCGGTGATGATCCCGCCGGTGGTCAGTAGCAGGCTGTGCAGCAGTCTGCGACGGCTGAGCGGAATGTGAAAAGGGTGAATCGTGGTGTTCATGAGCGGGGTTTTGTTTCCCGTCAAACCCACCCATCCCGTGTTGGTTGCGCGTGAAAAAAGATTCAGCGCGAATCGGTGCGGACCGCAGCTGCGCGATTCCGCATCACAATGTTCGCGGAACTTTTTTCACCAAGTCGGCTTGGCAATGACCGGCTTGTGGCCTGTCGCCTGCACTTCATACCAGCCTGGAAAACCGCGCCATTTCACCCTGCCTTTGGCATTCGTTTTTAAAGTGACTTCCGTATGCCATCTGCGGCCAATCCATTCTTCCAGCACTTCGCCGCGCTTGCGGGTGCTCCAGTCCTTGTTCCAGGACGCGGCCGCAGGCTTCCAGTGGGAGCCTTCCCAAAAACCCCAGAGCAAAAAGCTGGTGTAAGCCGGATGGCTGAACACCGCGATGAGCACATCGCGCGTGTAATCTGCCGCCAGCTCCTCATCCTCCGTGGTCACGATGTCATACTCGGTGATGCACTGATGCGGCACCACCTCGGCAAAGCGATCTGTCACCGCAAGCAGATGCTCAGGCGAAGGCAGGTAACTCGCATCAAAGTGCGCCTGATTGCCGAGTCCATACACGGTGAGCCCCGCCTTGTTCAGTGCCTCAATGTAAGTGAGCGTGTCATCACATTGCGGCCCGGGGCGGAACACCTGGTCCTCATTCACGCAGAAAGGCAGCTGGGTCAGTGATCTTGCCAGCTTGAAAACGTCACGATCAAGCTGCTCCAGACCCGGGCGCTTGTTCAGCATGTCCGCACCGTTCCATGCGATTGGGTGGTTGATCACATCCCACTCAATCACGCGGTCTTTCACAAACTCCAGCCGCTCCTTCACACTCGCGAGCGTGCACTCGCGAATGACCGTGCTGTCTTTGATGTCGTGCAGATTGAACGGCGTGGCCACCTGCATCAGGTAATGACCCCGCACAGGAATGTGGCGCTCCGCGAGCCAGGCAAAGGCCTGGTCCAGCTCCGCATTCCGTTGAGCTTTGCGTTTCTCATCAAAATCCGGCGACCAGTTGCCATCCTTCAAATCATTCTCAAACACCACGATGCTGAAGAGCCGGTCAATGATTTCACGGTAGCGCTTGTCGTCCTCGCTTTCACTGCTGAAACGCTTGGCCATCACCGCTGTTCCAAACTCAAAGGCATGACGATGAAGCGTGAGTTTCACGTCCGAGTTGGCCGCCGGTTTGCCGTCATCACCCGTGACAATCATGGAGAGATCTGCCTTGCGGTGCTGCTCGATGCGTTCCAGCGCCGCCTTGCGCCAGGGCGCGTCTGGTTCACGGCCCGGGTAGCTTCGTTTGGTCATCTTGGCCCGCGGGAAAAGGCTGACATCGGTGTTGGCCGGATACTTGAGTACGCGAATGCTTTCGACCTCGATGCTCTGCTCCTTGTGTCCGCACAGCAGCACGACTGCCGCCGTGCCAGTCTGAATCGCTTCGCTGGAAACAAAAGTCACCGGCTGCTCCGTCCATTCACGATGGATGTCCACCACGACACTGTCGCCAAACGAAGTGTAAGGTGCGGTAAGCAGCTGCAACTTCGCCTGAACCTCCCCTGAAACCGCATTACCGACGACCCGCGCCTTGATGATCGCCAGCACCCGCTCGTCCTTCGCGATTCCCTCGGCCACGGATGCCGTAAACTGCGCCGCGTAGGCCTTGGCCGCATCCGGCTGCGTGATGACGATGCGCTTTCCGAGCGCCAGATCCTCCACTTTTCCAACTGCCGCAGAGGCAGATGCCTCCAGAGCAGATCCGCCACGCACATCCGTCCCTCCAGGCGGAATCTCCAGCGCATGCAGTCGGCAGACCGTGGTGATTAAGAGGACCGTCAGAAAGCTCAGGCATTTCATGGTGGAGGCGCACCTACCCCCGATTGTGCACTATTCAAGCCGGGAGCCGCCTGTCGTGCCCACCTGCTACTTTTTGGATTTCTTATGCTCCGGCGTCATGGCGCCTTCTTTGCCCTCGGGCCAGCTGGCACCCTCGGTGATCCATTGGCGGATGAGGTTCACTTCATCCTTTGGAATGCGATGTCCGGTGGCTGGCATGGCCTTTACGTCTTTCGGTGGCAGGGTCAGCACGAGATACAGCATGCTTTTTTCCGCATTTTTTGGCACGATCACCGGCCCGGTTTTGCGCTTTCTGAAAGCTAGTGCACGTGTTTGCAAATTGAGCTCTCCCAGCAGCGTCTCCGAGTTGTGGCACTCGACACAGCGATCAGCCAGGATTGGTTTGATCTGTTTGACGAAATCCACCGGAGTATCTCCGGCGGCTTGAAGGGTGGTGCAGGCGGCGAGGCAGGCGATGAGCGCAATTTGGCGGTGAATATTCATAGAGATGAGCATCTACAACCTACGTCGCGCTGTCCAGCACGTCTTGCGACTGATTGAGCGCATCTTGTCGCCTTCCCGGTTGCTCCTGCTTGCGCGTGCCTGCATCATGTTGCATGAGCATCGACCAAATAACCGCCCGCATCTGTGCGTTTCGTGACGCCCGGGACTGGATGCAGTTTCACAGTCCCAAGGAGCTTGCTGTGGCCATCACGGCGGAGGCGGGGGAACTGCTGCAGCACTTCGTCTGGCAGCAGCCGGAGCAGATTGAGCAGAGGGTTCAGGACAAAATGCCGGAACTGAAAGACGAAATGGCCGATGTGGCCATCCTGCTCTTTGAACTCGCGCACAATCTCGGCGTGGATCTCGGTCAGGCGATGCTCGACAAGATCGAGCGCAATGAAACACGCTATCCCGTGGCGAAGGCACGTGGATCGAACGCCAAATACAACGAGCTGTGAGCGAAGCCGAAGTTCCAACACCGCATCGCCGTCGTCCGCGTTATTCTGGCAAGAATCCGCGACGTTTCGAAGACAAGTACAAGGAGCTCAATCCTGAGCGCTATGCCGAGACCATCGCCAAGGTGCGCGCTTCTGGGAAAACGCCTGCAGGTCAGCATGTGCCGATTTTGCTGGGCAAGATTATGCAAATTCTTGCACCCCAGCCAGGCGAACGCGCCGTGGACTGCACGCTGGGCTACGGCGGCCATGCCAGTGCCTTGCTCAAAGCCGTGCAACCGGGCGGCACCCTGCTTGCCCTCGATCAAGACCCTTTGGAAATCGTACGCACTGAGGCGCGCTTGCGTGCCGGCGGTTGCGAAGAATCGGCCCTTGTCGTGAAGCGCATGAACTTCGCCGGGCTGCCCCGGGCACTTGGCGAACTCGGCTGGAGCGATGGTGCAGACGTGTTGCTCGCCGATCTCGGCTGCTCCTCCATGCAGTTCGACAATCCCGCCCGTGGGTTCAGCTTCAAGCACGACGGCCCGCTCGACATGCGCATGAATCCGCAACGCGGTGTCTCTGCACGCGAGTTTTTGCAAAAACTCAGCGCTGAAAAGTTCACTGCCATCCTCAGCGACAATGCGGATGAGCCGCACGCGAAACTGCTCGCTCAGGCATTGGCTGAAACCGACCACGCCACCACGCGGTCACTGGCTGAAGCTGTGCGCCGAGCGCTGCCTCACCGGGTGA
>NZ_JBIPNG010000315.1:0-7806 GCF_044373815.1 Prosthecobacter sp.
CGATCAAGGCGCATGTGGGCAGTGCGGTGAACTCGCCAGAGCGCTTGTTGTGGCTGCTGGAGCAGGTGAAGTCTCCGGCCATCCAGGTGACGTATGACTACAGCCACTTTGAGCTGCAGGGCATCGACATGGAGGAGAGCATGAAGCTGCTGCTGCCGCGCACGAAGTTCATTCATGTGAAGGACGCGGCGGGTGATGCGGCGAAGTTTCAGTTCCTGCTGCCGGGCGAGGGGAAGACCGATTATGTGAAGTACTTCACCGCGCTGAAGCAGCATGGTTACCAAGGACCTGTGGTGGTGGAAGTGAGCGGGCAAATTTTCAGCAAGCCGGGGTATGAACCTGTGGCTGCGGCGAAGAAGTGTTATGCGGTGCTGGCGGGGGCGCTGGCGAAAGCATGAAGACTGCTGACTGCTCCGAGGGTTTGTGAAGAAACATGGTTGAGAGTGCGGCGGCGACGTTCAATGTTGGGCCGCATGCCTTTACCGAAGAAGCCCAGGCAATCCATCGTCAAGGCGGGTCATGGTTTTGACCGGCTGCTGAGCCAGTTGCGCGGGCTGATTCTGGAATCCCGAGGGCAGCTGCTGCGTGCTGTGGATGTGATGCAGGTGCGCACCTGCTGGGAGGTGGGGCGGCATATCGTGGAGTTTGAGCAAGAGGGAGCGCAGCGGGCTGAATATGGAGCGGGCCTTCTTAGACGTCTGGCTGACAAGCTGACAGCGGAGTTTGGCCGTGGATACGACGCCTCAAATCTTTACAAGATGAGGCAGTTCCATGCTGCCTTTTCAAATTTAGACGCAGTGCGTCCTGAATTGAGCTGGACACATTACCGCCTTCTTCTGCGCGTGGATGATGAGGAGGCCCGTGAATGGTATGTGCGTGAGTCTATCGCGCAGAACTGGAGCACGCGTGCTTTGGAACGGCAGATGGGCAGCCTTTACTATGAGAGGCTGCTGAGGAGCCGGGACAAAAAAGCCGTGAAGGCGGAGGCGGTGAAAAATCTGGCCTTGGAAACGCCCAGCCCGCGCGACTTTATTCGTGATCCGATCGTGCTGGAGTTTCTCGGTCTGCCTGGCACAGGCAAGCTGCTGGAGTCGAATCTGGAAGACTCACTCGTTAGCAATCTCCAGTCTTTCCTGCTTGAGCTGGGCAAGGGCTTCGCGTTTGTGGCGCGGCAGCAACGCATCAGCACTGAGACGAAGGACTTCTACGTGGACCTGGTTTTCTACAACTACGTGCTGAAATGCTTTGTCCTCTTCGATCTCAAAACCCGGGAGCTGGAGCATCAGGACATCGGCCAGATGGACATGTATGTGCGCATGTATGATGAGCAGCATCGGGGGCCCGGCGACGGCCCCACCGTGGGCATCATTCTGTGCGCCCACAAGGACGCCAGCGTGGTGCGCTATTCCGTGCTGCACGGTCATGAACAGCTTTTTGCCAGCAAATACCGCCTCGTGCTTCCCAGCGAGGACGAACTGCGTGCCGAACTTAATCGCGAAATGGAGATTTTTTCACGCGAGCAGAGATTGCAAGACAAGCCCACCCCGACACGATCCAAGAAAAAAACTCCCAGCCGTACTCGACGTGCTCGCTGAGCAAAGCACACCCATTTCTTTTCCAACAATTAAACTATCAAGCCTCTCATGACTCGAAGCACTTTCCTCAAATCCACCGTGGTCGCCAGCGGGCTGGTCGGCGCCATTCAAACCCTGCCTGCTGCGGATGCGCCGGGCGACGCTGCGCGGGAGTATTTTGAAATTCGGAAGTACACGCTCAAAGCACCCGAGAAGCAGAGTGTGCTGGAGTCTTATCTGAAGGATGCGGCAATCCCGGCGCTGAACCGTCTCGGCGTGAAAAACGTGGGGGTGTTTCTGCCGGAGAAGGCGGAAGGGACGCCAGTGGTGTATGTGGTGCTGCGTTACAGCTCACTGGATCAACTCGCGAAGAGTGCAGATTTGCTGGCAGATGCGGCCTTGCAGAAGCAGGGCGCGGCCTATCTGGATGCACCGGCGGCGGATGCGGTGTACGAACGCGTCGAAAGCTGGCTGACACAGGGCATCGCAGGCATGCCTGCGATGGCGGTGCCGGTGAAGGGCAGCCAGGTTTACCAGTTGCGCATCTATGAGAGCCCCAGCGAGAAGACGGGGAAGAAGAAGATCGAGATGTTCAACATCGGCGAGCTGGCGATCTTCAAGCGCAGCGGACTCAACGCCGTTTTCTTTGGCGAAACCATCGTGGGACCGCTGATGCCCAACCTGACCTACATGCTGAGCTTCAGCGACGCCGCAGCGAAGGATCAGGCATGGAACACCTTCCGCGTGGATCCGGAATGGATGAAGCTCAAAACGACGCCCGGCTTTACGGACAAGGAAATCGTGTCACGCATCACAAACCTGGTGCTGGTGCCGACAACGTATTCACAGATCTGAGGAGCCGGGATAACCCCGGCTCCGTGATCGAATCGGTTCAGGATTTGTTCGTCTTAGCCAGCACGTTTTGGAGTGTCTTGGCGAATTCTTCGGAGGAGGTGCCGCCGACTTGTTTGGCGACCTCCTTGCCTTCGGAATTGAGGAACTCGATGTGCGGGATGCCGTTGACGCCGTATTTGGTGGCGGCGCTTTCATTGCGTGCATCATCAATGTCGATGTAGGCCCAGACGAACTTGTCGTGAAAGGCCTTCACCTCGGCGCTGGGATAGACGTCATGTTTCATGGCCTGGCAGGGCGGGCACCAGGCGGCGGAGAAGACGAGGATGACCGGCTTGCCGGATTTTTTCGCGGCACTCATGGCGAGGGTGCTGCTGTCTTTGAAATCCGGGCTGCCTTTCGGGAAGTCGCTGGCCAGGGCGAGGCTCGTGGCGGCGGCGAGGATGAGGAGGATGGTTTTTTTCATGGTTTGGGGATGATGGAAGAACGAATCATGAGATGCGATGGTGGCCGTTTTTATTCCCCATATTTTGCGTGAGCCCGAAGAATCATGAAGGTGGCTGATGCGCATTGACTTGCCAGCAGGCTGCCTTAACCCGTGCGCCATGAGCATTTCACGACTTCCGGTTTTTCTTGCCAGTGCTTCGCTTGCCCTGACGTTTTCATTTCAGTCCGGCATGGCCAATGAGGCCTTCTTTTCGAAAGACGGCAGGACGGTGACGATGGGACTCGGAAGCAGGGGCCGCTCCGGTCTGGTGCAGGTGGACATTGCCACGGGAAAGATCACGCAGGCGCCTTTGCCAGCGGAGCTGAAGGAGGAGAGCATCGAAAGTGTGGCGGCAGGCAGCGAGGGTGAAACCTTGTTTCTTGCCAAAGAGGGTGTGTGGGTGTGGACACCGGGTGCTGCCACGCCCGTGAAACGCGTCTGCGCCACGGCACCCGTGGTGGGCGCGACGGATTTGTTCGTGGCCACCGTGCCGGGCACGCCGCTCACAGATTGTCTTTTTGTCAGTGGCAATGAAACCGCAGACGCGACGAGCATGGGGACTTTCTACGGTCGCAAGCCAGGCGGCAAGCACACCTTTCTGTCCATTTTCTGCCGCCGCGTGAGCAGCGCGACGGGCGGTGTTTTTTCCAACGACGGCCGTCTGTTTTTCATCAGCGACGGTGATGTGTGGGAAGGTGGCATCCAGGCGGATGACGATACGGGCACGGAGCGTCTGGGCACGCTGGTGGGAGCACGCATCGCGCCTTTGGCCATCATGAACACGGATGAAGCCAATGGTGGCAGCCTGTGGGTGCAGCATGTGGCTCCGGCAGGAAAATGGATCTATGCCCAGCTGCGCGGGCGCCACATGTCCGCGATCCTGCGTACGCCGCTGCCTGCCAAGCCCATGTACGCGCCGACCTCCAACGATTCTCCCAGCGCGAAAGATCAGCTTGATGCCATGTCCTACTCGCTGAACAAAACCGAGGTCATCGCGGATGACATGGAATACGCGGCCGGCTTCTGTGCCACTGAGATTGGCGGCACGCCGCGCGTGTTTTTCTGCGGTGATGCGACGGAGGAAAACAAAGGCCCCGCGCTGATGCTGTGGGAAGGCACGGGCAATCCGCGTGTGATTGGCCACCTGCCCCAGGAGTGAGCTGAATCAGGTGCCAAACACAACGCCCGGAGAAAACCTCCGGGCGCTGCAATGATCAGGTTCCTTGAAGGTCGTTACGACCCTCAGTGCATGCCGTGGCGGCCGCCGCTGTGATGTCCGCCACTGGAGTGGCTGGGAGCGCCACCGCCCGATGGAGCGGATGGAGCACCGCCAAATCCACCGTGTGAAGAGTGGCTGCTGTGGTGGGAGCTGCCGCCGAAGCCGGAGCCTCCTGACGGTGCGCCACCCAATCCACCGCCGAAGCCACCACTGGAGTGGTGCGTCGTGCCACCACCAAATCCTCCCCCAGAGCCGCCGAAACTGCCGCCTGAATGGTGCGTGCTGCCACCGGAATGATGGGAGCTGCCACCAAAGGAAAAGGGAGCACTGGAAAAGCCGCCGCCGGAGTGACCGGACGAATGGTGCTGGTAATGACTGGAGGAAGGAGCTGAGTAACCGCGGCTGGAGTGATGCGAGGGAGCGCTAAAAAATGAGGCGAAGCCGGGAGTGGAGTAAGAGCAGTTCGAATAGCCGGAATAGGGCCGTGAGCTGTAGCTGTTAAAGCTGTTGTATGACACCACTGGCCGTGAGTTGTAGCCGCCGCCGTAGTAGTTTGGCCGGGACGAATACCCGCCGCCATAACCATAGCCGGAAGCATAAGGGCCAGCGAACTCTTCACAGGAGGTCAGAGAAATGGCGACTGTCAGTGAAGCGAGCAAAAGAGAGAGCGATTTGATTTTCATAATCCTCACCTCCGACGCGCAGGCTCAAAGCTTATTCATTCGATTGTTGCGGAACGTGATTTAGACCGGAGGAGCCGCACAAAGCATCTCCCACTACGGGGCCAGTTCAGCCGCCAGGGCAGTCGCTTCCGCGAGGAAGGCCTCTCCCAATGGCGAAAGGCGACCTGTCCAAAGGGCGCCGAAGCAAAGCGGTGGGAAATCATCCAGCGCGAGTGCTTTCACATGGGCTGGAAGTTCAATGCGCGGATGAAGCAGGACCAGGCCTGCACCAAAACCTTCGACGACATAGCGCAGCACGAGATCGAAGCTGCCGACTTCGAGGCTGGGCAGCCATTCGACACCGCGCTGGCGCAAGGCGGCCTGAAAGGAGCGCGACACCACATCTTTGGCATCCAAGGATACGAGTGGCAGGTCGATGCGGTCCTTTTCGAAAATCTGCTCGGCCTTGGTGATGCCGCTCTGCTTGGGCACCAGCAGGGCCATCGGCAGACGGAGGAGCTCGCGCGACTCGATGTTGGCCACGGTTTTTTCCATCAGTGTGCCGAAGCCGATGTCCACCTCCTGTGCGGCCAGCAGGGTCTCGATCTCCTGCTGGCGGCCATGGGTGAGGGTGAAATGAAACCCTTTTACCCGCCGCTGCATGCGACCGAACAGTTCCGGCAGATAGTCCCGCTGCACGACCTCGGCGGAGGCGATGCGCAGCCGGTTTTCACCGCCGCCGCGCAGGCGGTCTCCCATCTCTGTCAGGCCACCGAAGAAGGGCGCGATGAAATCATAGAGCGTCTGCCCTTCGCGAGAGAGCTGAAAGGGGCGCCGCTGATACAGAGTGACGCCGAGGGCATCTTCGAGCTGGAGAATCTGGGCGCTGATGGCCGGCTGCTGAATGCCGTAGGGCATGGCCCGGGCCGCCGCACTCACGCCGCCGTGACGCGCCACATAGTAGAAAAGTTCGAGGTGATGGACGTTCATGCCGGGGAAAGGCTATACGGTTTATCAATGATGCCACGTGGAAATATCAATTTCCCTTGGCTGCTGATCCTGAGAGACTGCGACATCTATGGACGAAATCATTCTCCTTCTCGTGATCATCGGTGGCGCGGTGCTCATCATGCCCATCATCGCGCTCGTCACTGCCGTCAGGGCACGACGGCGCGGCGAAGAACTGGGCGCAGAAATCAGCTCGCTTCGGGAAATCGCTACGCGGAACGTCGAACGCGAGGCGCGGCTGATCCGGCGCATCGAAGCGCTCGAAGCCGGGACCAAACCGGCAAAAACCACGGAGGCTCCGGCTGTCGCCGCTCCGGTGGCAACACCTGAAACCATCGCCAAGCATGCGCCTGTTCCTTCCGTTGAACCCGTCTTCGTGACGGCTCCGGCTGCACCGCCGCCGATTCCGCCCTCCGAACCCGCTGCGGCCAAAACTCCCACGCCCCCTTCAGTCGTGCACACGCCGGACTTCAGGCCCATGGAGGAACCCAAGCCACGCCCTGCACCGGGCCTTTCTCTCGAACAGTTCATGGGGGCGAAGCTCTTCGCGTGGGTAGGTGGGCTGGCCCTGTTTCTGGGCATCATTTTCTTTGTGAAGCTCAGCATCGAGCGCGGATGGATTTCCGCCGAACTGCGCACGGCGATTGGTTTTGTGATCGGCGCGGGGCTTGTGGGTGCGGGTGTGGTGATCCAGCGCCGCAAGCCGTATGCCACGTTGGCGCACACGCTGTGCGCGACAGGCATCGTGGTGCTGTATGGCGTGAGTTTTGCCGCGCATGCGCTGTACCACATTCCGCCCTTCAATCATGCGCTGGTGACCTTTGGCATGATGACGCTGATCACCACAACGGCTTTCCTGCTGGCGGTGCGGATGGAGGCGCAGGTGGTGGCGGTGCTGGGCATGCTGGGCGGCTTTTTGACGCCGATCCTTTGCTCCACCGGCCATGACAATCCTGGCGGGCTTTTCAGCTACATCGCCTTGCTTGACATCGGCGTGCTGGCCGTGGCCAAACATAAGCGGTGGCTGCATCTCACGGCATTGGCGTCTGCTGGCACGATCATCATGCAGGCGGGGTGGATGGTGAAATTCTTCCGCTCGTCCGAGTATGCCATGGGTTCGGCCACGTGGATTCCGGTGATCGTGTTTCTTGGCTTTGCCACCTTGTTCATGCTCGCTGCCTGGTGGTCGCGGCAGCGTGAAGATGAGGATGCCTACCCTGCGGGTGCGGCGCTGGCCTTGTGTGGCAGTGCGCTCTTCACCGCGTTCGTCTTTCTTGGATTTGGTGCCATCACGGAGCGGCCGACTCTGCTGTACACTTTTGTGCTCGGCATCAATGCTGTTGTGTTGCTCATTGTGTGGCAGCAGCCGCGTGTGGCCAGGGCTCAAGGCATCGTCGCCACACTCACGTTTCTGCATCTTTCCATCTGGACCTCGACAAGGCTCACCGACGAGCTGCTACCCTATGCGCTGGGCATTTATCTCGGCTTTGGTTTGCTGCACACGGCCTTTGCTGTGCTGTGGCAGCGCCGCAGCCAGTCCACCACGCTGTTCATGAGCTGGACGCCGGTGATCACGCTGGTGCTGCTGCTCATGCCGGTGCTGTGTCTGGATGCGGTCAGCCTGATGCTGTGGCCGGCGATTCTGCTCGTGGATCTGCTCATCATTGGTCTGGCGATTTTCACGGGTGCGCTGATTCCCGTGCTCGCCGCACTGGCGCTGACACTCATCACGGCAGGCGCGTGGCTGTTTCGTCTGCCTGCGAATACCGCCGGCGGTCTGGGACTGTTCCTCATCGTGCTGGGTGGCTTTGCGGTGCTGTTTGGTGTGGCCAGCAGCTTCCTCTCGCGCAAAATGCCGAAGGTGCCGATTGCAGCCATGCTGCCGGTCAGCTCTGCGGTGCTGCCGTTTGCGCTGCTCATTCTCGCCACACTGCATCTGCACGTGATTGATCCCTCGCCAGTCTTTGGCCTCGCGCTGCTGCTCACGGTGTTTCTGCTGGGGCT
>NZ_JBIPNG010000316.1:0-7790 GCF_044373815.1 Prosthecobacter sp.
AAAACACATAATCGATTCGCATCCATGGTCCGCCCAGACTTAGAGGGTTATGTGTAACGCCTGGAAAAGTGAACCCGAATCCAGAACCAGACGCCGAATGCGCATCCCCAAGTTCCTTGGTGATCGAGCGGTAAATCCATCCCGTGCTTGGAGCGTTAAAGTCGCCAACGACAATACAGGGGTTGGATTCGGTCCGCACTGCGTTCAGAATTCTCTCCACATCGCCAATCTGACCATCCCAAAACGTCTGGTATTGCCGACGTTTTTCCGCCCAAGGTGTGCCAGGCATCCCCAAAACACCCCACAAAAAGGCTCCACGCCTATAAGAATTCAGAACCTCTCGTGGTGTTCGTAGGTGGACAACGAAAATGGAGACAGGATGGCCATTCCAATCGATCACAAAACGGGCAACCCCTCCATTCGTGGGCGAATCTGGAGCACCTAGCAGCGAACTCTCGGTGATCGGATAGCGGCTAATCAGCGTGAATTCACCCACGCTGACGCCATGTTCAAATTCAGCGTAGTCTGGTGAGCGAAGAAACCCGTCAGCTCTCCCTGAGGCCTCCTGAAATGCGATAATGTCTGGATTTGTAGCGTTTTTGAACGGCTGAAGACTCTGGTTCATATGCTGACCACGGTTGTAGGTCATTATTGTCAACACGTTATCCAAGCGATTACTCCCGCCGCCGTGGGTATGTTCCAAGCCATATCCCAGCCATCCCCAGAGGAGCAAAGTCACAGTCGCGATCTGCGCCAGAAAACAGCCACGGTGAAAAATAAGAGCGAGCGGTAGCAGAACCAAAAACGGCAAAAGCCATGTCATTGGAGGGATGTAGAGGAGAAAAGCTGAGGTTATGTTTTTTTCCCCCACCAAGCCCATCGCAATCCACAGAATAATACAGAAGCCAATATAAGTAATAGTCAGCGATGAAGTGACTCCGCGAAAAAATCGCAATATGAGAGCTCCCACCAGACCCTTTTCGGCTGCCGTGACCAGAACTCTCCCGAACTTAGCAATCACAAGGTTAAACTGTCTTTCGCTAATGCTGTCGCCCCCGGCGTGCCTGCCGCCTGACGAAGACTCCTTCGTAGAGTTCGAAGTCGACAAGCCCTCCCCATTATCGGTGCTCATTTCTCCAGTTTCCGTATACCATCATTTGCGGGAAGCGTTGGAGCAATTTCCTTTCTGAGGTTGGGCTGCTTTTGTTGACCCAAGCCAGGAGGGGCCGCCGTTTGCATAGAAGCATCTCCGCCCCTTTTCTGCCATTCTGGATCCTTTGCTCCCTGCGACTTACTAATTCCTTTATTGTAAACAGCAATCGCTACCATGCTGAACAGTGTCAGTATGAAAAGCATAAGCAGGGATTCCGCAAAAGTGAACCCACGTTGTTTTCGAAAGTATGACATCTGAATATGACGTAAATTTATAAATTGGACGAGCCAAAATCCACGAAGTGATGAAATTACGAGGCAGAGTCCGAAACTAAACTAAAAGTGAATACAATGTGTGATCATCTCACGTCGCAATGGTGAGCATTTTAAGATTTCGCTGGTTTAAAACTCATTAAAACAAGCGGAGACTCCCTCTGGAGCGCTTTGGGAACAAAGGTGCTTGGCGCTCTACTCATGCCCTGTCCTCCAAAATAATTACCGTTTTTACTATTTCCAAAGGGATAAGAACAATTTGACAGAGCAAAAGCTGTCAGTAGGGAAGCGGTCACACGAATAATCATAAGGGCGGCTGAGGAGTTAGATGTAGCTCTTCAGAATAAAAGTTTTCAACATCAAATTGGTCTGGAGGACAACGACAATTACTCTTATCAATGCCTGTTTCAATGTTATTTTTTTGATTTTATAATGAAGCGTGTGATCGAATGCTACATAGCAGTAGAGACTAAATAATTCAGTGCCGTAAGACCAAGCTGAATTTCCACTGTTGCGGGAGCTTTGTTCGTTGAAACCTTCTAAAGACGCTGGACAGCACAATTTGAATTGCCTTGAAGTAACCACGGCTTTCGCATACACTGTACCCAGACCGCATTTGAAAACTAGCTGCTCCTTTTTCTCCGCATCGCCTAGCGACAGATTTTAGCGGCTTAGGATTCATGCGCAAAAAAGATCGGGCTCATTTTTTTCACTAATCGCAGGCTAATTAGGATGGGAATTACAATTATTATAACCGCGTACAATTATGGTCATTTCCTCAGGGGGGCGATCAATGCTGCGATGTCCCAAGATTATCCTGATGTGGAAATCATTGTCATTGATGATGGTTCCACGGACGACACGCCTGAGATTGCAGCTGAATTTGGGGGGGGCATAAGGTATATTCGTCAGCGAAATAAGGGCCTCCCTGAAACGCGAAACACCGGACTGCGTGAGGCAAGAACTGAGTGGGTGATTTTTATGGATGCGGATGACAGACTTTCTGCTGAAGCGGTTTCACTTTCTGTAAAGTTCCTTCAAAAAAGTGGGGTTGCCACAAACTTTGTTGTTTTCGGGGAGCAAATTTTTTCAGATGACAGTTATGTGCCTGTTCCTGTGGATGATGGCGTTCTTCAATGTCCGCTTCGTATCATTTCACTGAGGGATGTTGTATTGCGCAATCGTTTTGGAGTTTGTGGACTCGCTAGGCGCGCAGCCATGCTAGAGTTGGGTGGATTTAACCGTTTAGCCGGCGGATCTGATGACCGGGACATGTTGATCAAGCTTGCTCAGAATGGGCCAATATATTTTCTTGACGCACCCCTTCGACACTATCGAGTCCACTCGTCAAGCATGTGTCACAACACTTTAAAGCAGTCCACGGATACGGATTGGGTTCTCAAAAATGCGAGAGAAAAATTCGGCAGTCTTCTTCCAGCGTCCGATTGGGCAATGGCTCGAGCAATTTATTTCTATCAAGTTGCATATAGCTATATCTTATCAGGTAATCTGAAAAATGCCACTGTTGCTTGTTTACGCTCGATTGCCACGACACCATGGATTTCCAGCTCCGATTCCTCCGTCTTGCCGTTTTTGGCACGAACTCGGTTACTTCTTAGGTTGGCCATTAAACTGAGCTGCTTTCGAAAGAATTAAGAAGTACTGATACCCTTTACGCTGGAACAATTGCTACGGCGAGTTTTAGAGATAATGAGAGGTTGATGTGCTCCATGTCCTGTCCGATTTCCTCGATGGTAAAAAATCACTTCGCCCAATACTTATGTTGAGTCCGATGCCCAATGAGGAACTGCCAAAAAGTTTGAACGCTGCGGCCTAGTTCATAGTTCTGTTTCCTAAGGGCGATTTTGCTCGCGAATGCAATCCGCTCAAGATCAGTAAGTGCCAGGCATGCGTGCGTCATGCCGGTGACTCCTTGCGCGTTGCAGTTTAAGTGAGTTTCCCATTTCCTCAATGTGACGAAGGATCCGTGCGTCTTTGTGGTGCACGATACTGCAAGCGCTGAGGGGCGTCTATTCTTCTACCCTGAGGAGCGCTGCGTTGCGTTGCTTCCAAAGCGTTGCTGGCAAGGGCTATCGTGTAGTGGCAGTTGGTGAGAAGACTCGGCGCTTATAAGGTCACCAGCAAATCCCCTCATACTGCCAGGGCAGGGTGTCGAGTTCCCTCCAGCCATTGACATCGATCACGATCTGATTTGTACGGGCCGATTCCCTCAGGACCTCGAGAGGTACGCATTTTTGGGAAACCACGATGACATCACTTGCCTGAAGTACGTCAAGCACGTCAAACTTCAAAAGTTGCGCCAAGTGCGGCATGCGAGCCTGAATTTGCTGCTCGTTTGCGCCGATGAGGCGGGAGAGATTGATGTGGGGATCGTAGATCCGCAGCTCATAGCCACGCCCGAGCAGCGTCTCCGCCGCGCTGACCATGGGGCTGCCGCGCAGGTCGTCCGTTTCCGCCTTGAATGCGAGCCCTAGAAAACCGATTCGGCGCTTCGCTTTACTCTCAATCAGATTCACAAAAAGATCCTGATGCGCGGCATTGGTGGCAACGGTGTTTTCTAGCAGGGGCAGACTGAGATTTTCATGACGGGCGAAAGACTTCAGCGCCGAGACATCCTTGGGCAGGCAGGAGCCGCCGAAAGGGTTGCCCGGCTTCATGTAGTAGCGGGAGATGTTCAGTCGTGTGTCGGCGCACAACACATCCATCACGCGGGTGCCGTCTTCCCTCAAATGCTTGCAGAGGCGTCCTATCTCGTTAGCAAAGCCGACCTTCAGGGCATGGAAGTAGTTGCAAGAATATTTGATCATTTCGGCACCTTCCCAACGGAGCACTTCCGGCTTGCCGCCGAGCAGGTCGGCGATGTCAGCCGGTGGCGATGTGCTGCCGTCTTCCGTGCCGATGACGGCGAGCGAGGGGGCTTGAAAGTCGCTGACTGCAGTGCCTTCCCGCAGGAACTCCGGGCAGTAACAGATGGTCACCTGACCGGATTTGACGAGGTCGGCAAAGATGTCCGCGACGATCTTGCGGGTGCTTCCTGGCAGCATGGTGCTACGGAAGAGAATGGCGTGCTTCTTGGTCGATTTTTTCAAGGCTTCGGCGATTTGGCCGGAGACATGGAGAACGTAGCTCAAATCGAGGCTGCCGGAGGGCAGGGAAGGGGTTCCGACGCAAATGATGCTGGCCTCAGACTGCGCGACGGCCTCAGTGGCATCCATCGTCGCGGTGATGTGGCCGGTAGCGCTGGCTGTTTTCAGAAGTTGGTCGAGTTCGGGCTCAACGATGGGTGAGATGCCTTCGTTGAACGCGCCGACCTTCGCGGCATGAAGATCGACGCCTATAATGAAGTGCCCTTTCTGCGCAAGGCAGGCAGCGGTGACTGCTCCAACGTAACCGAGGCCAAAAACGGAAATATTCATGAAGGTGATCGTGGCGGAATAAAATGGGTCGGCTGTTTATGGAAAGCTCAGGTGATTTGCAAATGCGATTTGATGGGAGGGCGCTGTGGAGGTTTACAGTCGTTTGTAAACGAGCAGTTTTCCAGCGGCTCCTGGGCCGCGCACTATGGGTCGGTCGAAGTCGAGAGTCCAGCGGTCGGGCGCGTTGTAGAGCGCGCGGAGGAGCTGGTGTTCGTGCTCTTTTCTCACGGACTCTTCGGCGGACAAATCGATGAAGACGCGGCGAACGTTGAGTAGGTCGAGATGGGCCAGCACTAGCGAGTCGTCGGGAAACGTCAGCGTGTAGCCACGGCTCAGCCAGTCACTGGTGGCGAGTTCCTTGCTGCCGCGATACACCTTCAGGAGAGAGGGGGAGCGCTGCTGGCAGTGGAAGGCGGCAGCGGCGATGATCGCGCCTTCTCCACGTGGATCGGCGGCTACGAGCCAGTTGGCGGGCGGAGTGCCGAGTTGCGGCACGCCGGAGGTTTCGACAGCCTGAGAGAAGCCTGTGACTTGTTTTTCAGGCCAACGTGAGGTCAGGGCGGATGCGGCCACCATGATGGCGCAAAATGCTGGCCAGCGGCCTCTGCCGAATCCCGAGCAGAACGCATTGACTGCGGTTACGGCGGCGATGAGGAGCACAGGAAGCACGGGCAGGAGATAGCGGGTGCTGAAACCTGTTGGCACGAACAGACTGATGGCCGTGGTGCCTGCGAGCATGCCGATTCCAGAGGCGAGCAAGGTCGAGGTTTGTGGCGACCGCACACAGGTGCTCATGATGAGTGCCAGACCGATAATGATGAAGCATAGCAACAACCAGCCGACGACATGAGGCATTGAAGTTGCATAGAAGAGCGCGGCTTCCTGCACGTAGTCGGTCAGCGGTTGATGGACCATGCCCTCCGATGTGATGTGCGAGGAATAAATCATCCACGGTCCGGCGAGGATGGCCACGGGAAGCGCGGAAATCCACCACGAGGCCTGTTTGATGAGTTTCCAGCGTCCTGTGAGGAGTGTGGCGATCGGTGGCACGAGACAGAGGGCGAGCGCGGAACCTTTGGTGAGAATCGCCATCGCTGCGAGGAGGCCAAAGCCGAGCGCGCGTCGCTTCGTGGGGCGTTGTAGGTAGTCCGCCCACGCGGCGGTCGCCAGCAGGCATAGCACGCCGAGCATGAGGTCGGACATGACAAACTCCGCTTGTTTGAGTGTGAAAGGTAATGCTGCAGAGATAAGACCAGTCGCTAAGGCTGCCGGAACCGGGAGAATGCGGGACGAGAAGCGGTAAATCAGGGTGCCAAAGGCGGCAGCCAGGATAGATTGCAGCACGAACAGGCTCTTGATCGATGCAATCGGCAGAAGCCATGCGCCGGCGAGCAGGTAGTAGCCAGGAGGGTAGTGTCCGAGCGCGACCTTCGGAAAGCTCTCGTAATAGTTTTTGGCAAAAACCATGGGCGACTGCTGCCAACCTCCCGCCATGTAGTCGCGCAGCATCAAACTCGTGACGGCATGTGCGGCTTCGTCAGGATCGCCAGCCAGATCGGATGTCCACGCGCCGTGCATGTTCTGGAAGGTGAGGTGAAACACTAGAAGAAGCGCGAATAGCGCCCAAGTACCGGGTCGACGATATACATTTAGACTCATAATTTTTGTGCCAATACGAGGTACTGTCCCCCAACCGGGATTTTGCAGAGCAGGGGCTCTATGCCGCGCAGGAAGCCCAGCGCGCTTGGGAAGACAAAACAGGAGTCGGTTTGGAGAATTTTGAAGCCGGCAGTGCGGAGTAGGGCGCGCGCTTGAAAAGGGAAAAGCGTCTGCGCATCGGCATCGAACGGCACCTTGCTCATCAAATAATGAACGATAGGGTTCCAGCGGTTGTTCTCCCAAAACGCGAACAGTCCATTGGGCTTGAGCGAGCGCCAGACAAGGCGGGCCGCTGCTGCGCGTTGATCCGGCGGGATGTGATGAAAAACACCGTTGGTGAAGGCCAGATCGAAGCTTTCGGCTGCGATGCTGTCGGGATCCTGTGTGAAGCGTGCTTCCGGCCATGCGCTCTCTTTTGTTGCACGCTCAATGGAGGCGGCAGAAGGGTCAAAACCGAGGTAGGAGGCGATTCCGAGGCCTCTTTGAAGAAATGAGGCCGAGGTGCCTGTGCCGCAGCCGAAATCGAGGCAGGAAACGGCTTTAGTTCCGCGCCGATCCATCTGCCGTTTCAGCCACAAGACGCGTCCCTCGGCGAAAAAATCTTTGCCTTCGCCGGTCAGCGCCAGTCCGCGGTGGAGCGCTTCTTCATAGTTCGCCGCATAGGTGTCGAACTCGGCTGGGGTGAGGCTGTCGGGCATGGGATAGTGGGGAACTTCGAGTGCCCTCGTGATATGGCAACTGATTCGACAATCTGCGTCGATTTTGGCACGGAAACGCCAACGAGTTGACCTTTGGCGGTCTCGGTGCGAAAGAGCGCGGCCATTTCCCCCCCTTCTCCTGCATGAAAGATCTCATCGAAAACCGCCGCCACATCACTCTGTTCGGCAAGGCCAAGCTTGCTTGGCTGATACTCAAAGAAAATGGCCTGTTATGGTGCCTGGCGTTCGGTGTTTACTACATCAACAGCTCGATCTCGCAGAAGGCGTTTCAGTTCATGGATCATCTGCGTCATAAGACGGGTATCCCAGGCATGAATAGTCTTGCGCTCAACAAGGCGATCTGGGAGGCCTGGGACTGGAGCGCGGGGGGCGAGGAATGGAGCCCTTCGGAGGGGTGGAAGTCGTCCGTGATCAGGTGCGTGCTGGAGAAGGAGGTGCCTGCGGCGACTGAGGTGCTGGAAATTGGCCCTGGTGGCGGGCGCTGGACCGTGCCGCTGATCGCGCGTGCGGCGAAATACACAGGGATCGACATCTCGGCATCGTGTGTGGA
>NZ_JBIPNG010000317.1:0-7761 GCF_044373815.1 Prosthecobacter sp.
TTCATGGCGCCACTGCCGCAGCGGGACTTTTGGCTGAAAGCTGCGGGTACAGCGCCTGCTGCAGCGCGGGGATGTTTCGCACCTCCTGCGCATTCATGGCGGCCACGGCGGCGCTGGTGCTGCCGCCGGAGATCAGCAGCGCGCCGCCACCGGCCAGGAGATCCTTCTCCACATCTCCGATGATCTGCGCCTGCACGGCGGGCGTGCTGATTTTCAGGATGCCCGGATTCGTGCAGGAGCCGAGGCTCATGACGGCCACAAGTGCGGCGGTGACAAGGATGAGTGCGTGGGTTTTCACGGGATTAGTCTTGGTTCTTGGTTTCGTCATTCGTCATTCGTCATTCGTCATTCGTCATTCACGTCGCGTCTCCAGGCCTCCACTCCTCGCCTTGAAGAGTGGTAGTATATGGTATTCGGTGGTCTGCGAGATCGTGCTGGCTGATGGCCTGCATCAGCTCCTCAAACTGCGCGCCGCGCTGCAGCCAGGTGGAGTGTCCGCAGGAGTCGTCGCTGTGGTCCTGCACCACCTCGGGGAAGAGCGCGGCAAACTCCCGCCCGCGCAGGCCCAGCGAGCCGTAGCCCAGACCCAGCCAGCCGATGAGCGGGCGCGTGGCGGCGGCAAGGCGCAGCGCCCCATCATGCCGGCTGCCGTAGATGTGGATGCGGCGGATCAGGCCCTCGCGGATGGCCTCGGCAAAGTCCTCCTCATCAGCTGCGGGAGCGATGAGGTGCGCCGCATCGATCTCCGCCCCGCAGGCCTCCAGCACGCGGGCGATGAGGTCGCATCCATTGCTGTGCCCCACCAGCACCAGGCGGTAGCCCGCGCGCCGGTAGTAGCCCACCTTCTTGGAAATCTCATCCGCCCGCTGCCGCTGGTGCATGCGCCGAAGCAGCGCGCTGCACGAGTACTCAAACTTCTCCGCCACCACGCCGTCCGGCAGCCGCGTGTTGATCCACGTCACAAACCGGTCCGTCCACCCCTCCGCGTCTCCGGGGTTGGTGCGTATGCCGTTGATGGCGATGTAGCAGGTGCGCGTGTTCATGGTTATTCAGCTCCACGTTGGGCTTTCAGCACGGCAATGTCTCGGTCGTGGCCGATCACGGTAGTCCGTACGTCCGCCGTGCTCCTCAGTGCTTCAGATGCCTCACGCTTCGCATCCGCAATGCCGTGTTTCACCTCCTCGACTACTCCGCCGACCGCCGCTGTTCCTGCAATGACTCCAGCAAACGTCGCCCACCCACACCACAACAGCGGCCGCAGATTCTTCGCGAGAGTCTGAGTGATGAGCTGGGAAAGAGTGTCAGTGCTCATGGTATCACATCATGAAGTTGCGTGGATTATTCAAAACCAAGCTGGGTCAGCAGAGAAACCACATACTTGGTCGGCGGGAGTTTTGAGATATGCATCTCGACCGCCATCTTGATAAGATCCCGCTGCTTCTCACTGAGTTGGATGTCAGGAACCGTTTGACTCTGCCATGCCTCATTCACCTCCTTTTCAGTGGGGGTTGGGCAGTTCAAAATCTCAACAATCTTGGCCGCCATGAGCACCTCTGTTGGCGTTTTGAAGGTGTTTGGGGCATGAAGAATGTTATGCGTAAGGTGACGAAGTCCGTTGGTTGTTTTGATTGTGTGCATGAATGCTGATGGAAGGAAATTTAAGCGAGTGTGACAGTGACATTTGCGTGATAGTCCAACTGCTCAGGTGGCGTGCGACCGGTATCGGTGATGAAATCAGCGCGGGTTTTGACAAAGCGATTTGCACAACGGACGATGTGATCGCGGTTCTTATTAGCGAACTGCATTATGTGCACGGCCTTGGTTCCGAGCGTGGCCAGGACGGCAGCAAGAGTGAATCCTTCTCGCGTATTGAGCCATAGCGTGATGAAGCAGTTGTTGTGAATGGCCACACGGTGGGTGATCTGCGTGTTCACAACATCAACGATGCCTTGTGCCACGAGTTCTGTCGCCTCGGGGGGCGTTGTGGGAATGTTGATGAGTTTCATAAGCGGGTGCTTTTAATGGATGATCCAGTTGGTTCCGTCTGAGATAACAAGTGCCTTGTTGCTGCCACCACCTGTCACGGTGCTGTATGCGGTGGTGGTTGTGGCATCCGTCACAAAAGCCATGCTTCCCGCTCCGCAGGTCGAGGCAGAGGGCAGGCCGCTGACGATGTAACTGGGAAGTTTTACCGGCTGCGTATGGTCAGTAGTATTCGCTCCAAGATTAATTTTAACGACACCTCCACGAATCAACTGAGCGTCGCGCGCCGAACCACCGCCGCTGCCAACGTCCGTGCCGATGCGCAGGGTGTTAGTGGAGGTCTGCCAATCCATCACGCCAGCCTCCCAGTTCGTGGTTGAACTCACCGTGTTCGCCACGCGAAACGTCTGCGTGATCGTGCCGCTCTCACTGCGTTGCAGAATGATTCCATGATCAACTCTTGAAAGGCAAGTCTGGTTCGACCACCTCAACATCCAACCCACAGGCATTTCAATGATTTGGTAATTGCCATTTACCGATACACCGTTTGCAATATACATGGAGCCATCATGGGCGATGTAGAATCTTTCCACGTTATCTTGTATCAATCTTAATGCTCTATCTCCATAAAAGTTTGGCTGTCCAGATCCTGTTGTAATCTCTAGCGATAACAGCGTCGGATATGAGGTGTTTCCTGTGGCGGCGGTCCAGTCATCCGCAATGGTCAGGATAGAACGCGTTACGCCGCCTCCAGCGATTGACCCGCTGATGTTCAAGCCCGCTGCATTTGCTGCTGCGGTCATTGTCTGGAGTGCGGTAAAAATGTTCGCCGTGCCCAGAAGAGCCGCCGTCCCCGTGGCCGGAATCGTCAGCGTGCGGTCAGCATCCCCAAGCGCAAAACTCAGCGTCCGCCCCGAAGTCAGCTCTTCACTGCTGGCCAATGTCAGGTCAAACGCCGTGCCGGTACTGCGGAGTCCGAGTGCAGTAAGCCCAATAGCAGTTCCGCCAGTGATGGCAATGTTCGCTGCTGGACCAAGAGTATTCAGTTGATCAAACGCCGCATTGATCTTCGTGCGTGCCTCCAGCCCGCTGTCGCCATTGTTGAGAGTATCGAGTGCCATAAGTGTGCTGTGTTAAAAGTTAAGAGTCCTTCCAGATTGATGCGTCATCCCAGACACCCGTGTCATTCCACGCACCGTTTGCGAGAATCCATGGCGGACCGTTCGGCCCTGTGGGAGCCAGCGCCAGGGATAGAGCGTGTCCGAGTCCGATCATGGCTTGTGGTGGGTTGTGGTATTGCTGGCCTGCGTGGCGGCGTCCCGCAGGGCGTCAAAGCTCAGCGTCTCCAGCTTCTCCACCCGCTTTGTCTGCAGCTCGATGAGCTCCGCGATCTGCTGCGCCTGGTTGTTGAGCGCATCGCTGAAGCGGTTCACCGTTTCGATGCCCTTGCCCCACACCGCGCGCAGAATCAGCACGATGAACCCCGCCAGCGCGATGATGAACCCGATAAGCACCACGTGCAGCGGCTGGATCGCCAGCTCCTGCGGGTCAATGCTCGCCAGCCGCACATACCACCCCGCCACCGTGGCCGCCACAATGCCCAGCGCACTCACCGCCGCACCAAAGATGCAGGTGGCCAGCGAGAGTGGCACTTCGAAATGAGAGGGGTCGAGCGGGAGTTTCATGGCATGATAACAGATTAGCGTTGCTCAACCACGGCCCAGCAGGCGAGAGCTCCGCCAGTCGGAATTTCTCCGGTCATGCGCGCCACGACAGAGGCTGCTGGACGACCAGTGACCCACTCAAAGAAAAATTCACCGGCGGCAACTTCGCCGGTCATGGTGTAGGCGCTGAATGCAGCACCAATTGGGTAATAGGTGCTCGCCACCTTGAGCGCAATCTGGACGGTGGTGTTCACTCCTCCACCAGCGTTGTAAACGCCAGCCTTGATCATTTTGACGTCCTTTGATTCATCCGCTGGGATGATGGTCACTTCGCTTGTGGCTCCGCTGGGAGGGACCGCGCTTGAACCACTGCCGCCACCTGTGACGGTTATTGGGTCAGTGGTATTGGTGAGACTGCCGGAGTGGCTTTCGGCAGGTCCGGTGTTGGTGTCAGAAACAATGCAGTTCTGTGATGTGGCTTCTGCATTGCTTGCCGTGATGCCAGGAATTGAGAGCGCGTTGATGGCGGCGGCCACCGCAGTAGCAGGATCAAGCGCAGTCGAAAACCCACTGCTATCAATCCAAATCGTGGAATCAGCCGGGTCAGTGACTGAGATGGTGAAACTATAGGTGGTGCCGTTGTGCGTGTAAAACAGCAGGAATTCTTGATCGAATGCCAGGTTGTAGGAGAGATCCGAAGGAGCATTTTCAGGACTGCCAGGATTAGTGTGCCCTTGCAGAACACCTGACCCCCGAATGATCGTAGACGCATTCACCGCATCAATCGCAGCATTGATCTTTGTGCGGGCGTCCAGCCCGCTGTCGCCGTTGTTCAGGGTGTCGAGTGACATAAGTGTGATGAGTTAAGAGTCCTTCCAGTTTGCTGCGTCATCCCAGACGCCTGTGTCGTTCCACGCGCCATTCGCGAGGACCCAAGGCGGGCCGCTCGGCCCCTTGGGGGCCAGCGCGAGTGACAGAGCATGTCCGAGTCCGATCATAAAATCACAGTGCGACGATGTTCGTGGCCGTGGTGTTCGTGGCGTTCACGCGGGAGGTCGCGATGGGCAGCACGGCGCCTGCCGGCACGCCCGCGAAGGTCACCGCCACGCCGTTTTCGTTGAGGGCCACCACATCGCCCGTGCCGCCCACATAGAGCGCGCGCGCCGGGCCCCCTTTGATGGGGGCGGTGTCAGACGGCGTGATCGTGCGAAAGGACGAGTTCGGCACCATCTCCTGGAGAGCTCCAGGGATGGACATGGGATCAAGCGGTGTGCGGCGTCGTGAGGCAGGCATGGTGTGCGATGGGTGTTAGGGTGAAATGAGGAATGCGAAATGATGCGGTCTTTCTCTGGTGTTCGTCCTCCTACTCGAAATCGTTCTCGATCATTGCGCATCGAAAGCACAAGGCGGATAGAGCAGGGGAGTCGTGGAGCATCGGAATGCTGAGTTCTCGAATTAGAATAGTGATGAATGGAAACCGAGCGGCGCACGCAGTTCACATCGCCGTCGTGCGGCTCACCTCATTGAAGCTGGTGCCGTCAAAGATGAAGGTGATGACGAACTTCTTCGCGCTGCTCGTCCCCGTGGCCAGAGTGCCCGTCGTCTTGAAGTTCGTGTTGAAGGTCAGCGTGCGGCTCGTCGTGCCGCTGGTGGTGATCACCAAAGCATACGTCCGGCCCGAGACCGCCCCCGTCGTCACCGCGTTGATCGTTTCATCCTGCGAAGGCGTCAGCGTGTAGCAGGACACGCTGGATGCCGGCGCAAAGCTCACCGTGCTCGCCGCCGCCAGCGCCGCCGTGCGCTGCAGGCTCACCGTGCCGCTGCCATCCGGAAAGGTCACCGTGCGGCTCGCGCTCGGATTCGTGATCGCCAGGGTCGTCACCTTGCTGTCAAACGTGCTGCCCTGAAACTCCAGCGCACCGTGGTAGGCGCTCACCACCACGCGGTTGTCCTTGCCCACCAGCGCATGGCTCGTGAGCGACAGCGGCGGCGCGATCGGCGCGGCGTCCGTGCCGAAAATTTTCCGCAGCATCACATCCACACTGTCCACCCCCAGGGCGGTCGTGGCAATGGCTGTGGCGATGACAAACAATAGCAGTGTGTGCTTCTTCATGGTAATAACGTGTTTCGTGTTCTTCGTTCTTGGTTCTTTGTTATCTGAAAATCGTCCTCGTACTCCTACTCGAACTCGTCCTCGATCACTGCGCGCCGCAGGCAGGCACCGCTCTGAGTCTGTATGGAGTCTTGAAAGCTGAATTCTCTGAATCTCTCATCGTCTGATTGTCTCGGCTCGTTTATCCGCTCTTCAAAAACTCACGCCTGCCCCATCGCCCCCGGCATCGGCGCACCCGCTCCCGGCGGCATACCTGCACCTGCCATCGGCGCAGCACCCGGCATGCCCGCCCCAGGCGGCATCATCCCCGGCGCCCCCGCCATACCAGCCCCTGGCATCGGCGGTGCCCCCGGCGCAGCACCTTGATCCGGTGCCGCACCCGGCGCCTGCTGCTGCTGCGCGGCCGCCTGTTCCTGCTGCTGCTGCAGAGCCATCAGCCCCTTCAGCTTCTCCGCCTCCTCAGGCGGCAGCAGCGGCAGGCAGCTCTCCAGCGTCACCACCGGCTTGCGCACCATCTCCTCCGCGTTGGAGAATTCCAGCGCCTTGAGCGCCTGCACCACGCCCACGCGTGCCCCCGCCTTGTCCGTCTCTGGCATGCCCGAGTAGCCCTGCAGCTGCTGCATCATCACCTGCGCTCCCTGCAGCTTGTTCTGGTTCTGCTCCTGCGTCAGCAGCATCTCCACATCAATGTCCAGGTCCCGCACATGCTCCGGGGTGATGGTCACCAACTCCTTGTTGTGCCCCTCGCCCCACACAAAAGCCTCCGCGCGGTCAAAGTTCGCGTAGTGCAGCTTCACCGCATAGCTAAAGCCCCGGCCCTTCGATCTCCGCAGCCGCCGGATCGGCTTCTTCAGCAGCACCGCCGCACGACTGATCAAAGACTTGATCCCCGTCGCCGTGTTCGATTCCGGCACACTCGAAAGATCCCCCTGGCTCGCACTCGTGATCCCGCTCCTCAACTGCGCCAGCTGCATCCCCGTTTGGAACAGCTCCAGGCTCCGCGAGTCCGCATCCGGCAGGATCGCAAATTCGATGCAATCCCCCAGCCGCTTCCCCGCCTTCGGGCGCAGCGTCTTGCCCGGGCCGATCACCATCTCGCCACCGTCCTCATCCGTTTGCAGGTTCTCCTCATGCACCGCCGTCAGCGGATTCGCATGCATCTCATTGCGGAAGTTCACCTGGTTCCACAGATTGTCCGTCGCCGTCTGCAGGTACGCATACTTCGAGAAAAAGCCCCGCCCATAAAGCCGGTGCGGCACAGGCTCCCACACATCACACTTGATCGGCAGCTCAGCCTTCGGCGAAATATTCGCCAGATAGTCCGCCCAGATGATCCAGTCCTCATGGTAAGGTGGGAAGACCATGCACATCCGCGCCTCCTTGCCCGTGCCCGTCACATCCGCACGGATGTATGCCTCGATCAGCCTCACGCGAGTGTTCAGCAGCTGCTCCGCCTCCACCTCGCCCAGCGGCTCATCCGCCGGCGCGCACGTCACCGTCGCATCCGCCGTCCGCTCACGCTGCGCCTCGTCCTCACTGCAGATCCGCGTCTCCGCGCAGCGCGCCAGGCGCACCGCATCCTCCTTCGAAAGGTGAAAGCGCCGCATCGCCTCAAACGTGCTCATCTCCACGCTCACATACACATTCGTATGCCGCAGATCCAGCTCCGGCGCATCCTCGCGGAAGCTGATGTCATGAAAGTGGATCGGCACCGCCTCCACCCCCTGGCGGATGATCGTCTGGCGCGTCTCATACACCTCCTTCCACTCCAGCTTCCCCTTCAGGCGGCGGCCCATTTTTTTCACCTGCGCATCACTCGTCACATACTCGCCCAGCGCATCCACCACCGGCTCACCGTCCGCGTGCAGGCAAGGCGTCGCCGCCTCATGCTCATCCACATCCGTCGCATACAGCGTCTTGATAAAGCACTCCCCCAGCGTCACCGCCTGGTCGATCCCCAGACACTGCGCATCCACAAATCGTCCATCGCGAAACGTCCAC